>JAYTYG010000131.1:0-7436 GCA_043742585.1 Spartobacteria bacterium | reverse complement strand
CCCATGAGGGCCCACCAATAACTCTCTAACTCTGCAATACATTCCTGTTGTCCAATCGTAAGCTCAATGTTACTTTGGCGTGGATCTTGGAGATTCTCTCGCGTCAAATCGACAGCTTCTGTTGAGGGATCAATCAATTCCCATTTTGCGCCCAATATCGGGCTTCCGCCCGGTTGAGTAAACCTCCGCATCCAATCGAATTCATCATCACAACTCACTTTTGGTTCGATCGGGTCATAAACTATCACAACCTCATGAACGTGGCTGGGCAGCAATGCTCGAAGTCGTTCTCTGCCCGCTATGATTCGCCTTCGAACGGATTCGGACCGGGGCGCGCATAAATCAAAACCTAGCTTAATGGCCTGCTGCACCGCTGCAATCCCGTCTCCTGGTGTAATTTCATTTCTCAACACTAACGCGATCGCTGTCTCGATTATCCAATAGCGGATACGAAACTCACTATGCGTTTTAAAGTACGCATTACAGATTTCAGTCATCGAGGATTCACCAGCGTTAACTCGTGAAGAGATACGAGATGTACGGCTTCTCAACCGTGCTAGGAAGGCAATCGTTTGTAGGGTAAATCGAGCCCGTTCTTCAACATCGCGAAAATGCCATCCGGATGCAAAGCTATTAGATTCGCCACGCATTAATTGTATCCAGTAACGATCACATTAGGCGCTGCGTGTTCGAGGTGGCCGAAACCAACATACCGAAATCTAAGCAACTCATAATAGCTAACTAGTTCGATCCAATTTTTCAAAAAGCGGTTGCCGAACCTACAAAGCGATTGATGTTTCAGATACTCTGCCAAGGCAACACCCGGGTATCTCTGATGAACATGGGTCATGATGAATAGACCGGCCTCAGGCGTGGACAAGAGCCAAATATTTTTGAATTCTTGTGGCATTGCTCTCCGGTATCGGGCCAGCAGCGGCGCCAGATCAGCAATTTTCTCAGGGGCTAACTTTATTCCTGGAAGACCAAGGTAGTCGCTTTTTTGCACGGCTCGGTAATATTGAATGGCGCCGTCGAGAGTGGTCACGCCAGTGCGGGCAATCGCACCCGGCAAGGATTCGTCAGGGAGGTTCATCAATATCCTTATTAAAGTCCCTGATTCAAATTTGAACGATTCGTAGACAATTTTTCATATGCGAGTGAAAGTTTAGGGTTAAGTGCTGTTTCGGGACTGCGGCGATACCGCGCGTTGAATTCGCTTAATGGCAATACCTCACGGAATGCGGAGCGGAGTTTTGGACAGATTCTGACACGCCTATTTAATTGCCGACCGGTTGCACCGGAAATGAGCTGACAAAGAGGCTGCAGAAACCTTCGATGGAAAAGGTGAGTGGAAATTCCAAGCCGACTTGCGGCCACTGCGATGGGTTCATCCGAATAGGCGAACCATAGAAATGCCATCCGAAAGATGTCTGTAGTAACTAGTTCATCAAGGCCACGGAGAAGCGCAGCGCGGAGATCTCCGTCCCGCCCTTCAACATTCTCTGGGGCGGATACTTCCTTCTCATCCAAAAGTGAACACTTAGCCCATTCCCAGCGTAATGCGCGTCCAAATTCATTAGCCACCGTTGGCGTTAGCCATCTGGAAAGATATGCCTCAAATCCCCAGGTGATCAGTCGGTCTCCGACAATTTCACCGGAGCGGTAATTCGCGGACAAAGTTATCCAGCGGGACTGAATAAGCGCAGAGGCATCAGGCACGGACTCAACAAGTTGCTTTGATTTGAGTTTAAGAAGTTTAGCGACCGCACAAAGTTGCCGGCTAATATAGAGAGCCGCTAAACAATTATCTAAAAGAGCAATTTGGGCCATGGGCGGCTCCCAAAACGTTATTGGATAGCCAAATATTTCATTGGCAGTTTGGCAATCGCGATGAAACGCTTCTGACTGGGTGAGATCTGAAAGTATGGTCACGCCAGGAAAATTAGTAATCGCTACGTCTATCATTCGAGGCAACCAGAGCGCATGCGCGCCTCCGTCGCGCAAGGTTTTCCAAGTGATGTTTCGACCGGCTAAGCGTTCTGCGGCGTTTGGCTTATGTTGTTGCATATTCCAGATACGAACGGGTTCAATTTTGGATATTTCCCCGTATACAGTCGGTCGCCAACGGACCCCCGATAACTATCCGAAAAGTCAACCGCTTCCCACTTGAACTCACTCTAAGTGCGGCAGAGTATTTCTACTTTCTCTGTGATCATAAAAGCGTTGCTGTGCCGCGATTCAATGCATCACAGATGCGCTTGGTTATTTCTAATTTAAGGAGTTCTATCAGCCTGAATCAACATGCTGTTTTATGGGAGCAACTGATGCCTGCACCGATGTCGGTAAATGCGATCATCAAGACGTGGCACAATCGTTCAGCAAGACGGCACGCTGAGGGTAAAATCAAAGATAACGCTGCGGCTAAGTCGAAATTCGACAGGCTTTAAAAGACATCTTCCAAAAGGAAAAGGCCCAGACAGCGGATAACACAGCGTTCTGGTTGCAGACGTCGCGCGACATTCCCTGCCGCGTGGGCTGATGATACAGCCAGCGCTGGAAGTCGCCCAGGACTGCGCCGCTGATGGCCGCCACATCGACGATGGCGCGATGGCGCGATGCGCGAGGAGCACAGCCAGCGCGCGCAAGCTGTAGCCGTAATCGCTCACCGTGCGAGGCGAGTAATTGCGCAGTTGAAGATCGTCGAGGTAGCGCGAAAGCAGTTTAGCAAAGGGTTTCACGAGTTCTGGGAACGCTTTGACCTGGGATGCGATTTGCGATGCATGGCGACCAAATCGGGCACCGCCACGCGTGTATAAATCTGCGTCGCGCGCAGCCTCTTGTGACCGAGCTGCCGTTGCACCGTGGCGATGGCCGCCCCGTTGGCCACCAGATGCGTTGCGCACGTGTGTCGCCATAAATGCGGAGTCACCCGCAAGCCCGCAGCCCGCCCGTATTGCCGGACTATCACCTCGATGGCCTGCGCCTTGAGCGCGCCGTGCGGCGCTTTGCAGCTCAGCCTGCCAACCAAGGCGCTGACTGCTCTGACTTCGCAGCCCTAGGCGACCCGCGCTGCGAACGACGCCCCTGCCCCCAGGCCGGGAGCATATGATTACTTAAGTGACGCTGGGCGCGGCGTATGCCCTCGACACGCCCTCGTGGCGGTCAGTCTACGAGTTCACGTCAATATGATTGGCCGCGTTCATCAGCAGCATCTGCCAATCCCCATGCACCGTGGCAATCGTCGGGAGCGTTTCCATTGACTCAGCAACAGTTCCCGTCCTCCACGACACAATCTCATTTAGAGCGTCCACTCCACTAAGGCCCGCAGTTTCCGCATGCACAATCTCCCCGGAACGGATGCCAATTCTGCCGACTGCGCAATCGGTAACAAATTCGAGGATCGCCGTGGAACTACGCAGGCAGGACATTTGAATTACATCCAGCGGAGTCATGTTCATGAGAGTTGCAACAAAGGCGCGACTCTCCGCCGGCGCCCTTGCCACTGAGCCCAGAGCCACGCGTAACAAATCCACCAGTTTTCGGGACTGGACCGGTTTCTCGACGAGCACAGAAACGCCCAAAGCATCCGCACGCTGCTGGTATTCAGGAAGGATGGTCGACGTCATAACAATCGACGCGGCACCGGGATGAATCATGGCGGACTCGGCAAGGAAATCGAACCCGTTCCCATCGGGAAGATTAACATCGACCAAAAAGACGTGCACCTGAGCACTGAAAGAAAGCGTCCGCGCGTCCTCGATATTGCGGGCATGAACCAAGCGGCAATTGGGGAAGAAATGAAGCACTTCAGCTATGACGCGGAGCGCGCACATGTCACTGTCTTCAATGAGCATGATAAGCGGGAGAGGTTGATTCATATAGATGGATAGCGCGTCGGCGAACGCTTCTGGCGCCCTTAAACATTACTCAATTCCCCCCAACACAAACAAACCCTCTTTAGGGGGTCTTTGAGAGCCCTCCCGCCCAGCCCGTCCCGACTAATCGCCCAGCTCGACGTTCCAATACGCGAGATCAATAAAATGCCGCCAACTCTCGTGCAACTGCCGGTCAAAGGTCAGGTGCGCAAAGGGCCGCCACTTGGGTCGAACCGGTTTGCGAATCAAATGCATGCCGACATTGTGCGCAAGACGGTTGGCCTTGCGCGTGTTACACGGGATACAGGAACATACGATATTTTCCCACGTCGTCTCCCCTCCTTTATCGCGCGGAATAACGTGATCCAAATTCAGATCCCTGCGATCAAAAACCTTGCCGCAATACTGGCATGTATTCTTGTCGCGCTCGAAAATGTTATACCGCGTAAACTTGATTTCTTTCCTCGGCATCCGGTCGAAAAGAAGCAGCACAATGACGCTGGGGATACGGATATTTAAGGAAATGGTATGCACCATTTCGGAGCCCGGCTGGCGCATCGAAAAGTCGCGCCAACTGTCAAAATCATGAGTTAAAAAATGATTTAGGCCGTCATCATAGACAACCTGCGCATGACCGGCGCAAAGCAGTGTGAAGGCGCGTTTAACAGAGCAGACGTTGATAGCCTGCCAAAGACGATTGAGGACGAGGACTTGACGGTCGAGCATGACGAAAACAGGCTTCCCGAAACACTTTTGTAAAGTGAGGCGCAGGGTAGCAGTGCATCCTACGGCAGTCAATGGTCACATGCCAGAAGCTCGCGCCCCAGTCCAATGACGACGGACGCCGCGAGCCGCCGGAGCCCAACAGCCGCACCCGGCCTCTGCGCCAAGCCCAAGACCGCCGGACTCAACGGCCCGGGCGTCTGCCGACGGCGTCAAGACCGCGTTGTTATTGAGCCGCACCACAAAGTTCGCACCGGCGGCCGCCACTTCTTTGATCCGTTTAAAGTCGTGCCTGTAGGCGTGGTCGTTCACAAAGCAGGCGCCTTTCTTGATGCTCTTTCTCCAGGCGGCCCGCTCCGAGTCGTTCCCATCGGCAATGGTGAACTCGACGGGCATCTGTCGCCAGACCGAGATCTCCAAATGCAAGTTGCCCGAGCAGTTTTGCGGGTTTTGAAACCACGCCCAAGCCATCCGAATCTTCATCCTTCATAATTCGGGCACCGTTGGAGCTGCGCTTGTAAAAAGTCGCATATGCGCCCCCCACCCGCGCCCCTGCTTGACGCGTGTCGGCACGCCCCATACAACCGCGCCCATGCCAAAAGCGCTGCTCCGTCTCAATCAGTATTTACTGATCGTGGCGATGTTTGCGGCCTGCGGTGGGCACTGGCTGGTTTTGCAGTCGGTAGCATGGAGCGGCATGATCGTGGAATACTCACGCACGGCAGGGCTGGTGGTCGGAGTCGAGAAGACCTTCGATGGCCAGCATCCGTGTGACTTCTGCAAAGTCATTCAGAAGAGCCGCCACAGCGAACAGACGCGCGACGCGCAGCTGATCGCAAGCAAGTTCGAATGGTTCTACGCGGCCGAGCCAGCGCTCCTAATGCCGCCCGTCAAATCCTTGAAGCACTTCGTCTCGGACCGTTTCCACGACCCGCGGATGGAGCCCCCTGCGGTGCCGCCTCCGAGAGTCGCTTAAGGCCTCTCGCACACGCTTTTCTGCGGCTCCAGGCAATCTGCCTGTGCAGCCGACTTTACTGTGCCACCACGCGTGGCCGCATCCTCCGGGCACTCACGCCCTCCATTCATTATGAAACTTTCCCATCTCATCCTATCCATCCTCGCCCTCTCCATCACAGCCCGCTCCTTGGCGTGCGATCTCTGCGGCTGCTACAAGCCTCAGCTCGAAGTCTCCCACGCATTCCCCTTCTATGCCGGAGCGTCGGAACAATTCACCCACTTCGGCACCGACCGACTGGACGGTAAAAAGGTCCACAATCCAACGGGCCAATACCTCGACAGCTCGAACACGCAGATCGTCGTCGGGGCCCCCTTTTTTAACAATCGACTTGGCATCCAACTCAATCTCCCGCTCATCTCCCGCTCCTTTAAACGCCCCCAAGGCTTCGACATCCAGCATGGCACCGAGTCCGGCCTCGGCGACGTATCCCTCCTTGCCAACTATGTCGTATTCCGAAAAGCCGCGCTGTTCTCCGAGACCGGCGGCGGACTGGCAAAGGACGGAAAAACTTCCCGACAACGCGGTGAACCGGATTTAACTGCGACCCTGAACCTTACTGCCGGCCTGAAATTCCCAACCGGCGACAGCAGGCGGATCAAGGAGGAATTCCACGAAGTTGAGGTCGAAGGCGCCCCCAAAAGTGGCATCCACGGACACGATCTCGCGCTCGGCACGGGCTCGATCGACGGCGTTTTCGGCGCGCAGTTTTTTGCCCGATACAAGGCTGTCTTCCTCCAGGCCGACGCGCAATTTACCTGGCGCGGTCCAGGCCGGTATACCTACCGCTATGCCAACGATTTCTCATGGAGCGGCGGCCCAGGCGTCTATTTATTCCGCCGCGGCTCAAACTCGCTGGGTTTGCAATGCGCCTTGTCCGGCGAAACCAAAGGCACGGATACCTTCCGCGGCGAGTCCGCGACTGACACCGGAGTAACGTCCCTCTACATCGGGCCACGCGTGATCGCGTCGTTTGGTCGCGTGGCCGGCGAGATCGGAGTCGATCTACCGGTGCTGATGAACACGACCTCTTTTCAAACGACCCCGGACTACCGAATCCGGGCCGGCCTCACGATCCGCTTCTGAACCCCGCGCCGTTGAGGCTCGCCGCAGCGCATGCGCCGTTAAGCCCGAAGCGTCTCTCTTTATTAATCCTTCATAATTCATCCTATATAATTCCTCAGAGGTTGCGCCCGGGGTCCACCTTTGGCGGAACCGCGCTGCGGTTCGATCCGCTCTGGCTCTGTCCCAGGATAGGCCCGTAGCGGGCCAACCCTAGGCTGGAGGACATAATGAGGGACTCAGGACTTCACCTAACTCCGGAAATGATTAGCCGCAAATATCTCAGAGATCTCTGAGATTTAGGAAGTGCCAGAAGTGTTTAGCCGCACCCGCAAGCTGAACGCTTCTGCAACTCCCCAAATTTTTGCGTTCTATGCGGCTAAAGAGTTCCGGATTTAGGATAACGTCAAAATCTATATGCTGCCATATTTCTCTCGACCCGTTACCCACTCGAAACAGCGAGGAACTCGTAATGGAGTGGCGCGTTGCAGTATAGCCTTGGACTCAGCCTGCTGCGGAGTAGCTCACTCCCATCAGAAGGCATCCGAACAATGTCAATGCCTCGAGGTGACATGCGATGTCGCCGAGCGGGCAGAGGCCCTGTTGCAGGAAATAATACATACGTAAGTAATTAGAAGCGAGGGAGCTGCGCATGCCTCAGGGTAAATATTCGGTGAAGCCCGTCGGAGTTTCAGCCGGTGAGGATGGCGCGGAAGTTTTTCTGGAGCGGGTAGACCAGGATGCCCTTGAGGGGAAGGAGG
>JAYTYG010000130.1:0-9724 GCA_043742585.1 Spartobacteria bacterium | reverse complement strand
GCTCGCACCGCGATGCTGCGTTCGCGAACACTCGAGGAAGCGGAGGTTGAACTTGCGGAGCTGGAAACCTCCCTCGCGCACGAACACGCCAAACCCAAGGTTACCATGGCAGAATCCCTTGGAGAGATTTTCACCCAGCGCAAATATATCATCCCGTTTGTCGTTGCCTGCGTCATTTTGGGATGCACGCAAGCCACGGGCATCAACTCCATCCTCGGATTCATGACCACCATCCTGCAGCAGGCTGGAATGGCGGCTGAATCGGCCGCGCAGAGCGGCTTGTGGATTAAGGTAATCAACTGCGTAATGACCGTGGTCGCAGTCATGCTGGTGGATCTCAAGGGGCGGAAGTTCCTGCTGAAATTGGGCACCGGCGGCATCATCGCCTCGCTGCTGGTCGCAGCGGTGGTCTTTTATTCGTTTGAGTCCAAGCGGATTGATGTCAAGGCGGACGTGAAAGCATTGATAGCGAACGAGCGGCTCCAATTTGACCTGAAAGATTCGGCGTTGGGGAAATCCGCTGAAGGGGGGCAGCCCGTGCAGTTGTCGATTTTGTATGCCTACGGCAAAAAACAAGGGATTGCGGTCGGTATCAGCAATGATGCAAAAACCAGTCTAATCAGTGTCGAGCCGCTTAAAGACGACAAGGAGAGTGCAGGAAAACCATTGGAGATCCTGCGCGCCCAAGTAGGGCCGATTCCCACAGGGAGCACCGGCTTCATTGTCGCCGCCTGCCTCGCGGCATTCGTGGCATTTTTCTCCGTGGGGCCTGGTGTGTGTGTGTGGCTGGCGCTTTCCGAACTGATGCCCACCCGCATCCGGTCTGTTGGCATGGGTGTTGCCCTATTGGTCAATCAGGGGATCTCCACGGTCATCGCCGCATTCTTCCTGCCGATCGTGGGCAACTACGGATACTTCGCCATGTTCGCGTTCTGGGCGGGTTGCACGGTGGTCTATTTCATCACAGCGGCTTTCTTCCTCCCTGAAACCAAGGGCAAGACGCTGGAGGAAATTGAAGAATACTTCGACAAAGGCAAATCAAAGGCCTGACGCTGAAGTGTGACGGCAGTGCTTAGTCCGAAGCTCCATCCAGTGGTTGCGCCTCAAAGCCCTTCGCTTTGTGAGGCGAGCACTGGGGTGGCAGTTGAAGCTGCGCGGATCAAATGTCCTTAAACCCGGCATTCCGGCTTGCCAACTCACTGGAATCCCCTCCGATACCCGCGAAAACATGACGCCCTCAATACTGCCTGGATTCCACATGGCAGTTATTGAACAAACCCCACTTAAGATTAGAGCGCGCAGCCGATCGCTGTAGAAAAACTTATCCATGCACAAACCCACAACGCCCCTCCGATTCGCATACCGCGCGCTTCTAACGAGTCTGATACTCGCCAGTTTGCCGGTTCACGCGCAGACATATATTTACGACGCGCGGATTGATGAGAAGACTCACGATTCGCAGGCGCCATTTAATTACTATCTGTATCCCAGCGACGAGCTTGGTTTTAAGGATGCCCCCAAAGCCTTTCAGTTGACCGCAGACGGTGCCTTTAACGGCTACTGGGGAGAACTGACATTGTGGGCGGGCACCCCGCTCAAACGGCTCAATAGCCGATTCAGGACGCTCGATGATGGTTGCCTGCCGGTTTTCAACTACGGCGCGCTCGTCGATGGGATCCAATACGAGGTGAAAACTTTCGCGGCTCCCGTTGGTCTGCAGCCCCATGGCAATTTGTTGGGATTTTGCCGAATCACCGCCACCAATCGCGGACAGAAGTCCCTCAGGGCTGCAGTTGGCGCCCGAGTTTTCAATCACGAAGGCCCATGGCGTTACCCGCTCTTTGATCGCACTAAAGCCTTTTGGTGGGGCGCGAAGTTTCTTGATTCCACCACCTGGAAACCATGGAAGCTTTGGGAGAACACACTGGTTAAAAACGGGGGTGAGGTTCACCGCACTGAAAGCAAGCACCTCATTTTCCATTACCAGCCTGACGCTTCGGGTTGGCAGGTCATTGACGCGCTGGCCAATAACGAGCCATTTGAGTTCGTGCTCCAGCTGGCCCCTGGACAATCGGCGTCAGTGGATGTAACCGTGCCGTTTGTCCCAGTCAGTGACGCAAAGGAGGCGGCGGTGAAGGACGTCGCCAGCGCTAAATTCGATGACTACCTGAAGCGTACCACCGAGTTTTGGCGCAATCAGCTCAGTGCCGGAGCCACTTTTGAAGTGCCTGAAGCCAAAGTGATGCAGGTGCAAAAAACATCGCTCATGTATGACTTGATGGCTCGCGACCTCGCCGAGGATGGCAAGACGCTGATCCAAAAAGTTAACCATATCCATTACGATCAGTTTTTCTCTCGGGACGCTGCATTCATCATCCATACCTATGACATGCTGGGATTGCCCGAAACCGCCGAGCAATGCATCGAGTATATCCTGATCAAAGATGACAAAGGCAACGTAACCGAACTGCGGACCACCCATCCGGATGCTTGGGGACAGGCGCTCTGGACGCTGGCGGCCCATTACAGAATCACAGGAAATCTGGCCTTTGTTGAACGCGTCTATTCGAGTGTTCCGGGGCACATCGCCAAACTGGAGGCTGAAATAGCAAAGGACAGTTGGGGACTCTGGCCGGAAGCTGAGCCCTATGACAATGAACGCATCCAAGGCCACTACACTGGACACAGCTTCTGGGTATTGCGTGGTCTCAAGGACGCCATCGAATTAGCCACGGCGCTCGGCAAAACAGATGACGCCCTTCGCTTTCGTAAGATTCACGATGATTATGAATCTCGGTTTCTACTTCGGCTCAAGGCCATCACCGCACAAACCGGCGGTTATGTGCCGCCGGGGCTTGATGATCCCCTGGCAGGCATGGACTGGGAAAACGCCTCGGCCGGAGTCTATCCCTTTGGTGTGATATCGCCCAACGAATCCATCGTTGCCAGCACGGTCCAGACGATGCGGAATTATTCTTATCAGGAAGGAATAACGACCTACGAACACAACGCGTTTAAGCTCCGCAAAGCTAATGAAGCACTCGGCGCCACCGGTAAAGACTGGTCCAAGCCTGAACATACAGTCCTCCATCATTACGAAATCTTCAACCTGCTCCAAACGATGCTCACATTGGGCATGGACCGGGAAGTGGTCACCGATTTGTATTCTTTCCTTGTCCACACGGGCAGCACCCATGGCGGGTTTGAATACGATATCTGGGCCTGGCGGGATCGTAACTTCCACGATAACTATGCGCCTCACGGCTGGGGAGCCGCCAGATATAATGAGCTGCTGCGCAACATGCTCGTGCGCGAGGATCTCCAAAAACCGTTGCTTCACCTTGCCTCGGCATTGGCCCCCACTTGGCTGGAAGCCGGCAAGCAGGTGCGCATCACTAACGCGCCCACTGATTACGGCCCACTTTCCTATACGATCGATTCAGTGGCAGACGGCGCAACAGTTCACCTCGATGCCCACTGGCGCAAAGCTCCCGAAGGCCTGCGGTTTCACATCCCATGGTTTGTTGACCTGAAAGCCGTCAAGATCGATGGAACTGCACTCCCGTTCACAGGCCGCGTGCTGGAAATCCCCGCCAGTGCCCGCGAGCTAAAACTAGAGTGGACCCGCAAACCCATCCAGGAACTGAGCTACCGCAAGGGAGTCGAAATCTACGTCGACCACTACTGGAAACTCCAGCATGGCGAACCAGTGCCCAATTTCGACAGCCGCTGGATCTTTCCAGAATAATGCCATTCGACTGGCTCGCCTGATCCATTTTGATCAGGCGGGCGAGTCTATTACCTGATCGACTCTAAATACTGGGGTGAGCCAAACCGAGAATTTCGACGATACGTGAACGCACACAAGGCGCACGGATTACGCATCTAAATTTCTCTGCAATCGCTGGCCCTCTATATCCCAACGGGATTCGAAATATCCCAACGGGATTCGAAATATCCCAACGGGATTACCTCCTCCAGCCCAGGGCGAGAAATCCTAAAATCTTTGCGTTCTGGGCGGCTTTTTTTCTATCCCCACGCCCGTCGAACGGTCATTTGCTCCCACAGGCGCCCTGCGGGTTCAGTCCGATTAGACAAAGGGGGCCATCGTGATCCGGAACAGGCGGTGTTCAAGTGAAAGTCTCTCCGGCCGGGTCTTAAACGCGTCATTTAAGAGGTCCGCATTCAAGGGGGCAGGGGAATATTATTTACACTGCGCGGTGGACGCGACGGGAGACAGCCCCCGAGCAAGACGTGACTGCATCAACCGTAGAGCGGCGGCGGGGAGGGCCGCTCTTGCGGCGTCAGCTGTCTTTGTGTTTTGGCAAATCAGTCAGGCATATTCGCCTGACCCCTTTTTCCAATACGGAACAATGAGGCCCTCCGCTTCTGCGAGTTTCATCTGATTCCCGTCAAAGGTGAGGAATTCCTTTGTACCCAACTCAATAGCCGTCGCCACATGGAGTATGTCCCTGGAGCGGTGGCCGCTGGCATCGGTATAGAGTTCACTGAGGCGTTCGGCGGCGAGGTGAATCTGGGGCCAGGGGGCCGGGATGGTGAGGACGTCGCCACTGACCAAATCTGCTTTCAAGTCCGCCAGCATTTTGGCGCCTTCCGTCCGCGAATAGCCTTTGGAGGGGGCATGGCGGTGGAGTCTGATCTGGAACCTCACAGCCTGCCTAAACTCGTAAAGCAGGAGGGTGGTGACCTCCAGTGGCCCGGGCATCGCAGCAAAATAAGCGGCAGCTTCATTGGAATTGGCCTGTAGCCGATACAAGGCGCAAAGAAACGAAGTGTCCGGATAAGCCTTCATCAGCCCAACTCCCCAGCCAGTTCATCCGCACGCATGGCCGCAACCTGTTCCATGGTGAAAACGCGTCCGCCCCACGTTTCCCGCAATCTGGTCATGATGTCCACTTTGGGAGGCCGTTGGGGAGCTGCCGCCGTTCCCAATGCCGGGACCAGCGTGGCAATGATCTTGCCCCGCTTACTGATGCTGATGGATTCACCTTCATGGATCCAGGCTTCAATGCGGGGGAATTCATGCCGGAGTTCTCTGACGGTTGCCGTTTTCATGGGATCCGAAATATGCCTCACACGCCCGCTGTCAACGAGCAGCTTTCTGCTCCGGTCCGGGCGGGAGCTGAGCGGAATTATGAAGGATGAATTATGAGGGATGAGAAGTCTCGGGCTTACGGGCAGCTGCGTTCTCCGAATCGTCCTCATTCCTCATTCATAATTAGGGCGCCTTTGGAACTGATGTTGTAAAGAATCGGAGGTGCGCCCTGGCGCCCCCGAACTCAATCCTATGAAACGCCACCTCCTTGCCCTGTTCCTCATCGCCCCGAGCTTTCACGCGCAACGCGCGAACGCTGCTCCTGCCGCGCCTGCGCCATCGGCCCCGGCCGCGCCTGCTGCTCCGGCCGCTGCAGCCACGCCGGAAGCAATCCAGCTTTTTCGAGCCAAATTACCCGGCGGCAGTTACGAGGTCGCCGTCCGCTCCATCATCTCCGTGAGCAGCCATGAATATGTGGTGGACGGGGTGGCCCGGGTTACCGAGGTCAACATCGACACTGCGGGCGCCATGGTGGTGCGCTTTTATTTTATTGAGCCCAACGCATCCAGCGTCCCCAGCGGGATCGGCGCCAGCACATTTGAAAAGGCCCAGCAGCTCTTCACCGAAGGCGCCGAGCGCACGGGCCAGGATGTGTGGAAGAAGGTCGTTAAAAGCTATCCTATAACCACTCACGCGCGGACGATCGAATATCGGCTCGAGAGCAAGGAGGCGCTCTCCAAAATTTACACCGCAGCCGAAGCCGCGCTGCGACTTCAACGCAGTCAGAGCGTCGAGTAACCGGGCAACAATGCGATACCGCACTGCCTCCGTATCGTAGCAAGCGCTATGGCGCCTTGATCGAGGGCATCAGCAAATCCAACACGCCTTTGACTGCGTCTTTGCCCTTCTGGGTCCCATCGAGCAGGACATCTTTTGCCGCATCCACGGCCACGCCCACGGCCGCAGCTTTGAGCCGTTCACTCAGGTCTTCATTGGGCTTGTTGAGGGGACCGCTCAAGTGCATCGGGGCCCAAACGTATCCATCCCGGGACTCGGTGAAAACCTTGGCCTGAGCGCCCGGCAACCATTGCAGGCTGGAGGCGGGCACGCCGACTTGGAGCGCCCCGTCGATCATCGAGTCGAACACAGTAAAGCTGCCCTCGATGCGGATCAGGCCCACCGACTCGACCAGTAAATTTTTCACGCTTAACCTGCCGTTTTCCAGGCGGTAATCCGCACCGGCTTTGCTCAAGGCCAGCCGCCGATACTGTGGGAGCAGGGTGAAAGTAGCGATCTGATCCAGGATCGGCAGTGCTTCCAATTGACCGTTGGCAAGACTCAGCTTCCCTGAAATCACGGCCCCGATCACAGCGGCCCCGGACGCCGGCATCTTGGCGCGCGCATCCGCGGTCCCGGAAAGTTCCCCATGCAGGCGCACGCGCCAATCTGGGGGCAATAATGGGGTGATTGTGAGAGAAGCGAGTTGCGCCCGGAGATCGAGCGATTCGCCCAGGCGCACCTCGCCATCGACCCGCACCGTGCCATTGCCGTCCCGCACGCCGCCACCCGAGGCTGGCTGGCGCAACTCCAGCGACTGGACTAAAATCGAGGGCGCCTTGTAACGCAGTTGGAGCTTGGTCACGTCAAAAGCGGACAGCCCGGCGGGCGCAATCGTTCCGCCATCCCCCGAGATATTCCAGCCCCCGTCGCGGGCCAGGGCCTCCAATTGAATTCCACGGATCAGCCCACCCGGGACGCCCTCGCGCCCCCAGCTCACGTTCGCTTCGTGAATGGAGGCTGATTTCACCTCCACTCGATTCGGCAGCCACCCCCCGCCAGCGGCCGGCTCCGAAGCGGGCGCTACTGCGGGCGACGAAGCGGGCGACGAAGCAGATGCCATAGCCGCAGGCAACAATCCCGCCCCGGAAATCTGACCTGATTCCTCAAGCTTGATCCGAGGCCCGTCCAAGTGCACATCCAGACGTTGGGCGCTCACGTTATCCACCTCCCACACCTGCTCTGAAATCCTCCGCGCGCTCACCTCCGCGCGGACCTGATCCAAATGGACCTGAGCAAAAGCCGCGAGCTCACAGCCCTGGGCCACGAAGGAGTTCGAGTAAAACGTCATGCCCGAAAAATAAAACGGCTCGAACTCGCCGGCGGCATGCAGAGTTTGGCCGGACCGCTCGCTGACAAAGCGCCGAAACCCCTCACTGTGGAGATAATTTTCAATGACGATTTTGAGCCCCACCACGCCTACCACACCCATTGCGGCTACTGATAAAACCGACCAAAGCGCGATCTTTTTCCACCGGCCCTGGGCGGAGGCGTTACGTCGACGGGAGGATCTCATAAGAGATTAACTTTTGCAGCTGACAAACCCGCGTCAACAATCAACCTTCCTCAGCTGTGCTTGATCTCCAAGACCTCTCCCTCCAGGTCGGATCCGCGCCTGACGAACTTCATTTGCTTTCCGAAGTCAGCGCGCAGTTTCCGGTGAAACATTTCGTCGCGATCCTTGGTCCCTCAGGCTGCGGCAAAAGCACCCTACTTAAAGTCATCGCAGGCCTGCGCGAATCTTCTAACGGCCAGATTAACTGGGAGGGCCGAAACTTGGACGTGGACGGCGATTTCGACCCGAGCGAAGTCGGCTACGTGCCCCAATTCAGCATCGCCTTCGATTTACTCACCGTCTGGGAAAGCGTCGAAGCCGCCTTGCAATTGCGCGTTGCCGATCTCGATGAAGACGCGCGCGAGGAAAAAATTGAGAAAATCCTCAAGGACGTCGGCTTGGACGAAATCTCCGAACGCCGCGTCCAGCTCCTTTCCGGGGGCCAAAAACGGCGCCTGGCCCTGGCCCTGGAAATGGTGAGCTCCCCCCGGCTCTTGCTCTGCGACGAAGTGACCAGTGGGTTGGATCCCAAGGCCGAAGACGAAATCGTGCGACTCATGCACGAGCTTTCGCGCCACGACTCACGCATTGTGCTATCGGTCACGCACAGCCTGCGGCATCTCGCCCTCTATGACAGCGTGCTGGTTCTTTATAAAGGCCACGTCGCCTATCACGGTGCCCCGGGTTCCCTCCTGCATTACTTTAATGTCGACCACTCCGATGAACTCTTTCCCCGGCTCGCCACCCGGCAGCCGGAGGATTGGCATCGCTCCTGGATAAAGCATCGTCCCGCCTACTATCGGGAGATCGCGCTCGCGGCCAACACGACCGAAATGTCGATGACCAAGCTCCAAGCCACGAGCGTTGCCGCCGAGTTCGGCTCCAGCGCCTGGCGCAGAAAACTCGTCGAGGAACTCGAATCCGAAGAGACCCATGAGCCGTTGCCGCCACCGCCCGCAGAGGAGCCCATGGCCCTGCGCGAAGATGACGGCCCCTCCGCGCTCACTCAATTCCGAGTGCTCTTCGCCAGACGCTGGAGATTGTTTTTCAGGGATCGCGGCCAGCTCATTCTCCAGCTCGCCTTGCTGCTGGGATTCCCGTGCCTGGTGGTGATCTTCGCCTTGGACGGGTTGCCGCAGCTCAAGCACCTTTCCGGCGGCACGGGCAACTTGCTCCAGCAAATCCAAAACGAGATGCTGATCCGCACGGAATCCATGAAAACCGGCAGCTTAATTTCCGGGCTGATCATGTTTCAAGTCGTGCTGCTTTCGCTCATGGGCTCGAACAACGCCGCCCGCGAAATCGCAGGGGAACGGCTGATTTTTGAGAAGGAAAAATTCGCGGGGCTCAAGCCCCTCGCATACGTCGGGTCCAAGGCGGCCTTTCTCGGGGTGCTCATTTTGGCGCAGTCGATTTGGATGGGCGTGTTCGTCAACATGGTTGTCCAGTTCCCGGGCAACCTCCTCACGCAGATTCTGCTGCTCACCTTGGTGAACGCGTCGCTCACCTTCATCAGCTTGGGAATTTCGAGCTCCATGAAGAGCGCGGAACAAGCCTCGCTGGTGTCAGTCTATCTCGTCGGCTTTCAGTTGCCTTTAAGCGGCGCGGTCCTGGCCCTGCCCGCCACCCTCAATTGGTTGACCCGCCCCTTTATCGCTTCGTATTGGGGATGGTCGGGATTCATCCAGACTTTGCGCGACACCGGGCTTTACGAGGCCGTGAAACTAATCACGCAAACCCAACTGGCCTCGGTTTCCGTAGCGGTCTGGGTCCTGACATTTCACATGCTCCTGGGCCTCCTGATTGCCTACACTGGATGTAAAAGCTCGCGCTGGGAGTAAGCGGCTGCGGCGAGGAATTTATGAGGGATGAAGTATGAAGGATGACAGTTGCTTCGGACTGAACGGCAAAGTGCGCGCTCCGAATCTTCATCATTCCCAGGAGCTGCGCCCGGACGAGGTCTCCTTCACGCGAGCTTTGTTGGGTGCCGCAGCGGCACCATAAGTCCCATTCTTCCCATTCTTCCCCTCAAATCACGCGTGACAGACCACTTAGCGCACGTCGCTTTTACCGCTTCCACTTCCCACTCGCTTTCCTGACTATCCCCGCATGCTCGCGCCGGAAGTCATTGCCACGATTCCATTTCAAATCCCAGGGCTCCTTTTCGGAGCGGCGGCGGCTTACCTTTTGGTGATGAAGTCCAACCCGGTCCGGGCCGCCTTCTCCGATGGCCTCCGCGCAACTGGCCGATACCGCGCGCTCTGGATCACGCTCGG
>JAYTYG010000129.1:0-5260 GCA_043742585.1 Spartobacteria bacterium | reverse complement strand
GACTGCAGGTGGCCGTGATTGCGAATCATTACGGCGATCACCGCCACCTTGCGGTCGGTCGTCGCGGCGCGGTTGATCCCTGCGCGGCGCCTGGTCGCGCCGATCACCGCCGGGCCTTGGGCCACCGGGCTTTGGGGCTGCACTGCGCCGATCATTGCGCGTCCCGCCACCACCGCTGGGACGGCCGCCAGGACTGCGACCGCGATCCCCACGACCTCCACGATCAGGGGATTCCCCCTGGTAGTTGGCATACCGATTTTCTGAAGGGGCTTCTTTTAGCCAATCTGGCAGGAATTTTAGGTCTAGGTCCGAGGGCAAATCGCTCATGTGCAGGATATTATTGGGTTTCTTGGGAAATGTAAACCGAGGCCGCGTTTGAAACGACATGCGGTGAGGGGAAGGTTTTGGGAATTATTTGTTGCCAAGCTTTTCCGCCGCCTCTAAAGCGTGTCCCCCAAATCCAACCCAACCAAGTCCCAAAAAACATTTTATGTCAGAAAAATCCATCGAGGATAAAGTAAAAGACATCATCGTCGAACAACTCGGCGTGAACCCCGAACAAGTCACCTTGACCGCTTCGTTCATCGAAGATCTCGGCGCTGACTCACTCGACACCGTCGAGTTGGTAATGGCGTTCGAAGAAGAATTCTCCGTCGAAGTGCCTGACGAAGACGCCGAAAAACTTCAAGCGGTCGGTGACGTCGTTCGATACATCGAAGAAAAGACCTCCAAGTAATATCCAGTCGGAACCGCTCACAGGCGGTTCGATTTAGAAAAGACACGGCCTCACGGCTGTGTCTTTTTTTTTGCGGTGACCGCGCGGAGTCTCGGCATCCTGCGGTGATCGGGGGCAGCGCAAAAAGAGGGGGATAAACCACCCGGCCATAACATCATACAATATATGTCATATAAAATGGCGAGCACTCCCTGTCTAAACCAGCCTGTTGCATTCCGCATCACCCTTCCATCACCCTCCCTGATGCCGGTCGCCGCAATTCATCTATTTGTAGAAACTGCGTCCTTGGAAAAGTGGCCGACTCAAAGTCATGCAACCCGAAAACAGAAGGTCGAAAACTGGCTCGCCGCAGCCTCTGGGGCGTCCTCGGACTCTGAGGCCCTTCGTTGAGTCGGGATTCCCGCAGCAGTCGGCTCAACGCCTAAGGATTTAACGCAAAGGCGCAAACTGGAACCCTCCGAATGATACGTGAAAACATTTGTTTTTAGCTCGCCAATAGTTTCTATTTTCGAAGCCTGCGGATAGTAAGTCCGCATGGGATTTGCTAATAATCCAGCGCGTGATTTTCAGCTCACGCCCGCAGCCCCCCCTTAAATAAAATGGAAATTGATCTCGAATCAGAGACACCCCTCGATACGCCGCTTCAGGCCTGCCCAATCTGTGAGGACTTTATCGATATAACCGATCTGGAGCCGCTGAGCCTGATTTCCTGTCCCGCGTGTGGCGCTGAGGTCAAGGTGCGTGGCGAAGTGGATCATTTCGAGCTCAAGGATGTGGCTGGCAGTGGCGGAATGGGCGTGGTTTACAAGGCTTTGGATACCAGTCTGCATCGGAATGTGGCACTAAAGCTACTAAGGAAGGATCACAGCGATAACGCGGATTTCATCAAGCAACTTGAGACCGAAGCCGCCATCACCGCTGCGATTAACCACCCACACGTCGTTAACGTCTACTCCACAGGCACCGATCGGGGCCGATTCTATATCGCCATGGAGTTGGTCGACAAAGGGTCCTTGGACGATCTCATTCGAATCCAAGGCACAGTGTCGGAGGCGCAATCGCTCGAGGTCGGTATCCATATTGCCAAAGGCCTCCGCGCAGCGCATGAACACGGCTTGATTCATCGCGACGTTAAGCCCGGAAATATCCTGTTTTCCGACGCCCACACCGCCAAAATTGTGGACTTCGGACTCGCGATTTTCATGTCCCAGGAGGAAAGCGTCCGGGGCGAAATTTGGGGTACTCCATATTATGTGGCGCCAGAGAAGCTGGACAACAAGCCCGAGGATTTTCGGAGCGACATTTATTCACTTGGAGCGACGCTCTTTCATGCGCTGGCTGGGCGTCCGCCGTTTGAAGCGGAGAGCGCGTCAATGGTGGCCCTTAAGCACCTCAAGTCACAGCCCGTGAGCCTGCAATCATTTGCCCCCCAAGTGTCTAGTCGCACGGCCTACATTATCAATCGCACTCTACTTAAAGATCCAGCGCTTCGCTACCAAAGTTACGACGATCTGATTGAACATTTTGAATACGCCCGCGAAGAGTTACTGGCCTCGGCCGGTCGGGACCGGAGTCAGACGCGCGTGGTGCTTGAGACTGCAGATGGGCAGAAGGCGTGGGGATACATCACAGCTGGAATGGTGGCGGTAATGGCGATTGTGGGAGTTTCGACCTACGTATTTTGGGACCGGCTTCCGGGCCATAAAAAGCCAGGCATCGAATCCGCCGTGGTCAATGACCTGCCGGCGGGTCTTGCCAAGGCAGTGGCCGATACGCTGGAAATCCTTGTCAGCGAGGAGAAGCCAGAGCGCGCTGTCGAGGAATATCAAAAGCTCATTCTCCAAAACAAGCTCTCACAACTCGATGTGAAATGGGCGCTACTTCAAAAAGCGATCGCAGAATTGGATGCGGGTCAGCTACCAGCTGCGCAGAAAACCTTCAAAGCCTTGGGCGACCGAGCGGCAGCGTCACGGCCCACCGAGGAGGAAAAACACCTGGGCACACTTTTTGGCGATTTGAACCGAGGGATGTCTCATAATCAGCCTATTGATCCTGCGCGCTACCAGGACATGGGCAGAAACAGTAATCAAGCGGTAGTGCTCTTGATCTATGGGCTGAAGAACTGGCAATTGGGCAAAGTCGATGAGGCCGCCACATTGTTCCGACAGTTTCGGTTCATCAATCCTCCCAGCAGCTGCGCTTGGTATGCAAACCTCAAGCCTCTCGCCTCGCGCTATGTCGAGCAATTGACAGTATTTCAAATGGCTGCCGACCAAATGAAGGCCGCCACGGATACCGGTAAAAAAGTAGACGCAGCCGTAGAGATGTTAAAAGTCAAAGGCCCGCTTGCCGAGCGTGGAAAGGGGCTGATTTCTGCGGATGTCATCGAGGAATTAAAGAAACAGGGCAAGCTTCACTAAGCCGCGTCGGAATTTCTACGCAGAGCAAAACTGCAGAGATCGCTGGCTCGTTTCTTAATAAGGCGGCGCTTAGTTCTACTTTGTTGCGTTTGTAAATATTCGGTGATCGCATCTCAATTCTTGAGGATTTAACGCGAAGCCGCAGAGATTCAGAAGGGCCGGATAGTGCGCGGGCCGGTCGAAGGGGAAGTTATGAATGATGAGAATTCGCAGAGTCACCCTGTCACTTCCTCTCCCTGTTACACCCCACTTAACAAAGTGGAATTAGGGCTGCGCTGGCGGCGTTACAGTCCCGTTGATCGGCAGCTTCTGTCCTTTCGGGGCGACCCCGCCTGAATTTGCGGGCGCTTGACGCGGCATTACTGCGGGACTCTGCACGGGAACCTGGGGGCGCGTCACCGGCATAGACTCTGGACTCACCCGTGGCGATTCCGGGATGTTTCTCGGTGAGACTGGTGACAAAACCTCAGGCCGCCCCTGCCCTGGCTGGCGGCTTCTGATTGGCGTCTCATTTTGAATGCCGACCGGTGAAGAAGTCGCGCGGCTGCTATGCCTTTCTGTCGGAGCCACTCCGGAGCCAGGCGTAGCGACCTCGCTGGGCGCAGGAACGGTTGGCTTGGGTGTCGACTTAGGCCGGTGAACCCCAGGAGGTTGCGCGGACTGGGGCGTCATTCCCGATGTCGGCGATGTGGCCCCAGGCGGTTTGGTTTTTGGCAATGCTGCCACCGCTGTGGGCGGGGTGGCGGGCGCACTGGCCGGCAGCGCCGACTCCGGCTTTTCCGCGGGCACCACATCCCGGGCCACGGGCGAGGCGACTTCGCTCCGCAAAGGCGCTGCGGACTTTGGCGTGGATTGTGCCAGCGGCCGACGCGCTCCAGTAGGCTGTGCGGGCATCGACACCGTGGCTGGCGGGAGCGCTTCCGGGGACGTGGTTTGTGGCAACGCCACCACCGTTGGGGTTGAACGTTGCGTTTGCTCGGCCGCTTGGGCTTCTTTGGTGAACTTACCCCGAAGCTGCCGCGCCGTGGCCACATCCGTAACGGCCCCCCAACCAGCATCGAGTTCGGCGAGTTGCTGCCCCTTTTTTACAGTGGCGGGAGGGACAATCGCCTTTGAAGCCGACGCGATCCGCGGTGCTGCGAGTTGCAGGACGCCGGGGGCCTGAGCGGTGAGCAAGGATTGGCTCTCGACTTTTTCGACTCGGAGCTCGCGGACCTGCTTTCGGCTATTTAAATTAATTTTGGTAAAATCCGGCCCGCCGTTAAATAAAGCGGATCGGTTGTCAATTTTGCGATAGTTGATGCTTGTGACATTCACCGTGTTATTGATGATGATCAGGTTGCGTTCCGCCCCAACCAGGCACCCCGAGTAAGTCGGGTCGCCAAAGTTCTCCACCGAAATAAACGAATAATTCCCGGGCCCAATGTCGTAATAGCTGTCGACGCCGCTGTTAAAACCCGCGCTGGAATAAGCGGAAGGCGGCAAGGGTGCCCAGCCCACAAAGTTATCATTGTGACGCCAAGCGACCCAGGCCGGGGCCCATTCGGAGCCGGGCACCCAGACCCAGCCCAAGCCTTTGAGACGAGCCCAGCGCCCGTAATGGTAAGTGGCCCAGCCGAACCTTTCATGCGAATCCCAAGTCCACCCGTAATTCGACCAGATCCAGGAGCCGTTGGTGTAAGGGCGCCAGGCGATATCCTGGCCCTCGTAAGGTTGCCAAACGTAACCGTATCGTTCCACGTCCAGCCAAGCCCCATCAGGCGCGAGCGCGTCGTGAAACAGATCCAGCTTTTGCTCCAGCCTTTCAATCTTCTGCGCCGTCTTAGCCGCCTCGGCTTGCGAGCGTCGAGCTAGGGCGCGGTCTTCGGCGTCGCGCAATTCCTGATCGTGACGTGCGTCCTGGGCTTTGGCGGCCTGCCTCTGTTGAATGCGTTCCTGCTCATCATTGAGGCGACCCCGTTGTTTTTCCAAATCCGCGCGGTCCGCCTGAATGGCCTGGCGCTCAGCCGCGCGCATCATCCTGAGACCTTTGTTGCGGATCAAAACTCAGTGACGACTTCGCGGCCATTGCGCGAGCCCAGAGCTTGCCAAGTCGCGAGGTTAA
>JAYTYG010000128.1:0-3248 GCA_043742585.1 Spartobacteria bacterium | reverse complement strand
TTTATTTTGTTTCCCTTGTCGATTTTATTTCAGGAAATCTGAAGGTGCTTTTTGTGCATGCTTTCGTGAGCCCTTCGCGAAAAGATGTCACCTGGCCCGCAGTCGTTTCCCCACCTTTTGTGACTACCTTCCGTTTTGTTTTTCGTATCGTCGCCCTTGCGGGCGGATTTCATTGGATTGCCGCCTGCGGACTTTTGCTCGCACTGGCGATTCCTGCTCGCGCCGCAGTCTGGCAGTTTGCCGCGGAGACCGGCGCCACTCGCGGTGATGCCATCGGCCGGGCCTTTCTGTGGATTCCTCCCGGATGCGCCCACGTGCGCGGACTCGTGATCGGCCAGCAGGTAATTCTGGAGGCGGTCGCCCTCGAAGATCCCGCGATCCGCGCGGCATGCACCAAAGAAAATCTTGGCATCGTGCTGATCGTGCCCGCCTGCATCGGAGATTACGACGGCCCCGGCAAAGGCGCGGAAACATTGCAAAAAATTCTCGGCGATCTCGCCGCAACCTCGGGTTACTCCGAAATCGCTGACGCCCCGCTTCTCACCATCGGGCACAGCGGCGGCGCGATCTGGGCTTGGAACACCGCTTACTGGAATCCCGATCGCTGCTTCGGAGTGATCGGCCTGCACTCCGCCCCGATTCATCCGCCGACCTATGCGAAAAAATCAAAAGACGATGGCCCGGTCGCGCTCAACGACGTGCCCGTGCTCGACATTTCTGGCCAGTATGAAGCCTGGGGCATTCCCAACCGCTTCGCCGAATTCCACTGGCGCTGGGTGCGCGGCTCGCTCCTAGAGATACGCGCCATCGGTCGCAACCCGCTCGTGAGCGAACTCGTGGAGCCGGGCGTCACGCATTTCGGGTGGTGCGCGGAGACGGCGGATTACGTCGCGATGTTCATCCGTAAAGCCGCACAAACTCGCATCCCCGCCGCCGCTCCCGCCGAAGGTCAGGCGGTCGTGCTCAACACGATCGCCCAAGAATCCGGCTGGTTGACTGATCCTACTTTCATGACGCCGCCACGCTATCGGGCGGCACCCTATGCGAAGTTCAGCGGCGATCCGACGCTCGCCCTCTGGCATTTCGACGAGGAAATGGCCCTCGCTACCGAAAACTACGGCGCGAAAAATAAGGGTAAAGCCCTGCAAATGGTCACGTTTCTCGAAGACGGAAAACCACTGACGTCCACTTGGCTTGAAGCCGTTGATTTCACTCCAATCGGCGATGGCATGACCGCGAAAGTTACAGCGGATTTCGTCACGGAAACCCCGCCCGAAATGTCTTCCCCCGCGAAACGCACCCTCGGCCATGCGCCGGGCCCGATCCAGTTTCACCTCATCGGCGGTTGGCATGGCAGTGGCGAGCAGACCGGGCCGGACACGTTCCGCATCAAGCCCGCCCGCTTTTATTTTTCGCGCCCGGGAAACTCGCTCATGGTCATGGCATGGCATCCCGGCGACGACCACTACGCCTACACCGAGCAGCCGATGGCGTTCAAAATGCCCGATAATCGCAAGACCGGCACGCCGCAAAAAATCACTTTCGTTCCCCTGCCCGACCTAAAAGAAGGTGCCGCCCCGCTGCCTCTCGCGGCCACCGCCGATTCGGGACTGCCGGTGGAGTTTTGCATCATCGCTGGCCCCGCTGAGATCGACCACGGCGCCCTCCGGCTCACGGCGATTCCCGTTCACGCTAAACGACCCGTCGCCGTAACGGTCGCAGCCTACCAATGGGGCCGCACCACCGAGCCAAAGGTGCGCTGGGCCGATCCCGTTTTTCAAACCATCCACGTCGAGTAAGCTGCCACCAAGAGCGGCCTACTCGTTGGGGGCTGGAAGTGTAATGGAGATTTGCTGCTGGGTGCGCAGGACGCCGATGGTGACTTTTTGCTCCACTTTCACATCTTTGCTGAAGCGCAGAAGATCCGAAAATTGTGGGGTGGAGTGCCCGTCGAATGAGAGAATGACGTCGTCTTTTTGCAGTCCTGCTCTGGCAAGGGCGCTGGCGGCGGGGAGATCGAGAACAAGGATGCCCGTTTCCCCAGTGGTGCCGTAGGCGGACATTTCGCCCTGGCCGACGATATTTCGGACTTTGGCTTCCAGCCAGGTTTGCACAGTGCCGTCCCGCTTGGGTGTTTCACTTCCACCACGCGCGAAGAACGGTGTGCGAGCCTTGGCTTTGAGGTTGGCTTTTTGCACGCCGAATTGGTCCATCGGGAAATTTTTAAAGCCGATGGCCAGAGCTGGTGAACCATCTTTTACCCGGAAATTACCGTTGGCTGGATCGATAAACTGAGCGTCGCCAAGCACGGAATGTTCGTCGCGCTGACTCTGCTGTTGCAAGGCGGTTGCGGGCTGCACGGAGGCCGCGCCTGACTGGTGGATGAAGTTGTAATCCATATCCTGTCCCCACGGAGTTTTGGGCATTCCACCCGCAGGTTTATAAGGTCCGGCAAGGATGTTGTGCCGAAACACGTCCTTAGACTCTGCTGGCCAGACATGCGGATGAAACGAATTATTCACCATGACGTTATTTTCCACGGTGCGATGGAACCCCTCACGGTTTTTGATGCCGCCCGCGAGACAGAGGTTGTTAGTGATCACATAGTTCGTGGAGCCGTCGTCCAGGTCGATGTCCCAACCGTGGTCACAACGCCAGCGGCTGTTGCGGAGAGTATTGGGCTTCGCGACATCGAGGAAAGGAAGCTCAGGCACTTCTTTGACCCATGCGTCGATGTCACTCACTTTTGGCCGCCAAAAACGGTCGCGTCCCCATGAGTTAAAGCTCCCGTGATCGCCTGTCTCCTTGACCGTGTCGAAGACGTCGCAGAACTCCACGACATGGCCGCCGAAACAGCCGTCGCCAATGTTGATGCCCGCGCGAGGCATGTCGTAGATCGAGCAGTGACGAATTGTGATGTTTTGCGCGATGTCGATCTCCACTCCAGCGGATTGTTTCTCCACCCGGCCAGTGAGATGAATGAGGCAGTCGTCCACTAGGCAATCTACCGGATAGTTGCTCGTGAGCGGGCCGGGAGTGCGATCGATCTCTTCCAGCTTGTTGAGTTGATTGTAATTAAAGAGCGGGCTGCGCACTGCTTTTGAGTCACCGACGAAACAGATACCACTGGCACCCGACTTGTTAATTTCGCAGCTGCGGATCGTAATGCGTCGGTTGTAGTTGTTTACAAAGATGGCGTTGCCACCGGGCTGATCCAGAAACGAATCCTCCAGACCGCAGTCCTCCGC
>JAYTYG010000127.1:0-2380 GCA_043742585.1 Spartobacteria bacterium | reverse complement strand
GCAGGTTCAACCGCCACCCGCCGTGGCCGAGAAAAAGGCGTGATATCTGGCCCTCTTTCCGCGATCTAACCCGCCTATGAACCCGTCAAACCTCGAAGGTGCCGTCAAAGATCGCTACGCCGCAGGCGCCGCCTGCTGTGAACCCAGCTTGTGCTGCCCCATCGACTACGACCCTCAGTATTTAAAAGTCATCCCAGCCGAAGTCATCGAACGCGACTACGGCTGCGGGGATCCCAGCAAATACCTGCGCCCCGGCGAGACCGTCCTGGATCTGGGCAGTGGCACCGGCAAGATTTGTTTCATCGCCGCCCAGGTGGTGGGAGCTGCGGGCAAAGTCATCGGCATCGACATGACCAACGCCATGCTCGAAGTCGCACGTCGCAATGCCCCCATTGTCGCCGACCGCATCGGGTTCGCCAACGTGGAATTCCGCAAAGGCCGCATTCAGGATCTTGCGCTGGACCTGGAGAAACTCGACACCGAACTCAAGACCCACCCCATCACAGACGCCGACGCTTTTTTGAAAGCCTCAGAACTAGCCGACACATTGCGATTGAATCAGCCGCTGGTCGCCACCGAATCCATCGACGTGGTCGTATCCAATTGCGTGCTCAACCTCGTCGAACCGCGCGCCAAACGCCGTCTGTTTGAAGAAATCCACAGGGTCCTCCGCGACGGCGGCCGCGCCGTCATCAGCGACATTGTCAGCGACGAAGAAATCCCTCAGGCCATGCAGGACGATCCCGAACTCTGGAGCGGCTGCATTTCCGGGGCCTTGACCGAAGCCGACTTTGTCGACGCTTTCGAGGAAGCCGGCTTTATCGGGATTCAAATCCTCAGCCGCGACTCGCAGCCGTGGCGCGTGGTCCAAGGCATCGAGTTTCGCTCCCTGACAATCGAAGCCTTTAAAGCCAAAGAAGGCGAGAACCTGGAGCGCTTTCAAGCGGTGGTTTACAAAGGCCCGTTCAAAGCCGTGCTCGATGACAACGAGCATCACATGACCCGGGGCCTGCGCTACGCGGTCAGCGACAAAACATTTCAGCTTTTGAAAAAAGCGCCTTACCGGGATCACTTCGAATTCATCGAACCCAATTTCGACGTGCCCTTGGACGAAGCGGCCCCCTTCGACAGCGAGCGCGAAACCCCTCGGCATCCCAAGGAAACCAAGGGCCACGACTACTCAGCCGACATGGAGCCCACGGCCAACTGCTGCGAAGGCGGCGGCTGCTGCTAGGGCGCCTCTCCGATTCTTTACAAGCTCAGCTCCAAAAGCGCCCGAATTATGAAGGATGAAGGATGAAGATTCGGAGCTCGCTGGTGGCGTTAGTCCCGAAGGCGTCTCTTTTTTCATACTTCATAATTCATACTTCATAATTTCTCTCTGCTGCCGCCAAGAGCTAAGGAACGGCGATGCACCCTTGCCCCTAACGTCCGCAGGAATCGTAATTCGTTGAATCTCTTCGATCAAAAACTCCGCGCGCACGGCCTCACCCTGCGGCGCTCCCGGCTCCAAACGCTCCAGATCAATGTGGGGCGCAAATGCAACCAAGCCTGCCGCCATTGCCATGTCGACGCCGCGCCTTGGCGCACGGAAATGATCAGCGAACCCGTCGCCCACCGCGTGGGCGCATGGATTCAGGAACATCGCCCCTCAATCGTCGACATCACAGGCGGCGCCCCGGAACTCAGCGAACACTTCCGTTACTTTGTGGAAACCGCGCGCGGCGTGGGCGCCCACGTGATAGACCGCAACAACCTGACAATTATCGAGACTACAGCGTTTAGCTGGTTGCCGGAATATCTAGCGTCGCATCAAGTGGAGATATTTGCATCGCTACCATGTTACTCGGCGGATAACGTCAATGCACAGCGTGGCGACGGTGTCTTTAAAAAAAGCATCGCTGCGTTAAAAAAGCTAAACGCTGCGGGCTACGGCTCCGCCCTGCCGCTTAACCTCGTCTATAACCCCATCGGCGCACAACTCCCCGGGCCGCAGGCGGAGCTTGAGGCCGACTATAAGGAGGCGCTGCGAACCGAATTCGGGATCGAATTCAGCGCCCTGCTGGCAATCACCAACCAACCCATCGCGCGCTTCGCCGAAGATCTCCGCGCCCAGGGCCAGTGGGAAGCCTATCACGAGCTCTTGGCCAACAGCTTCAACGCCGCCTCTGTGGAAAACGTAATGTGCCGCAGCACCCTGAGCGTGGGCTGGAACGGCGAGCTCTACGATTGCGACTTCAACCAAATGCTTAACATGCAGCTTCACAACGGCCAACCGCTCTACCTCTGGGACATCACCCCTGAGGCCCTTGAGAACCGTGCCATTCAGACCGGCAACCATTGCCTGGCCTGCACCGCAGGCGCCGGCAGCAGCTGCACC
>JAYTYG010000126.1:0-12235 GCA_043742585.1 Spartobacteria bacterium | reverse complement strand
ACTGCGCTATGGGCTGTCCGCTGAGATCATAGATATAGCGTTTTGGGGACTGCATCTTGCCGTCGGCTTTTCCCCGCGCACGGCGCAATTGCCAGACTGCCAGGTAACGTCCGGCGGCCACGGAAAACTCCACCTCCGCCTGACATTCCCCACAATGCCGGCTCATCATGTCCTCCGGATTCGCCGAGCTGGAATAACGTGCCGCGCGACCGTAAAGCGCGAGCGTGATCGCATCCAGGAGCGTGGATTTTCCAGCGCCGGTAGGCCCGGTGATGGCGAATAGGCCCGCGTTGAGCAGCGGCTGGACTTCGAAATCGACTACATGATCGCCCCGGAGCGAATTTAGATTGGTCAGCTTAATTCGTAGAATTTTCATATCTATATTCCCTGCGTGGCGATGGCGGATTCCTCGCGAAGCTGTTCGGAATATAGATTCTTTAATACTCCAAACATATTTTTCAAGGCGTGCATATCTTCGTCGCTCAGGCCTTCTTCCTCTAACAGTCGACGGGCGAAAACGTGGGAGGGATTGCTCAGTAAACCTTCGATGTCGTTGGTTACGGCGGCGTCGAGCGCTGTTAGTCCGGATAACGCTATTTTGCTTTTAGGGATGATCCGAATCACATCAAATTCTCGGTCCGCCACCAGGCTGGTTACTAAACTTTGGAGGTTCTCGCCCCGCAAAGGGTCTTCGATCACTATTTCCACCCAGGCCCGTAGCTCCGCAGGCGCCGGTTGATAGGCTTTGAGATCGGCCGCCAAGTTGTCGCGTTGCGTGCGGATCTGGGTCAGGCAGCGGCTCCGCGGAATAGGAAGTGAGGCCTGCTGACTGAGCCGGCCTTCGGCAAAGTCCAAGACCCGCAACTCCTTGTGATCACTGGCTTCACCAAAGCTCAGTGGGATGGGTGATCCCGAATAGCGGACGGTCTCACAATGGCCCGCAGCTTGGGGTCGATGTAAATGGCCGAGCGCGACGTAATCAAATTCCTTTGGGAACGCGTCCGCGCTGATGGCGCCCAAGCCGCCGACATGAATCTCTCGTTCGCTTTCCGAGGTGGTGGAGCCGACCACGGTAAGATGGCCGGTGGCCAATAAAGCGACTCCCTTGTCGTGCCAACCAATGGCGGCTTCAGCCACTTCGGCATAGCGACAGCCAATGCCATAGACGAGATGCTTTTGGATCTCGCTCGCGCTTTGGCCTGAGATGCCCACGCGCAAATCGCGGTCGCGCAGAAATGGGACGGCGGCGACGATGAGTTGCGGGGCGTCCGGCGAGGGCAGGGGAATGAGCATGTCTGCGGGGGCGGCAGTCAACGAGCCGATCACATGAGCGCGCAGGGTTTTCAGGACCCGGCTAGGCGCCTCTAGGTGCGCTGGGGAATCATGGTTGCCAGCGATGATGACCACCGCGCAGTCGGTCGACTTATAGAGATCGGAAAGAAAGTTATAGTAGAGAGTGACCGCGCTCTGGGGCGGATTAGCGGAGTCGAAAATATCGCCAGCGATCAATAGAGCGTCCACTGACTGTGCTTGAATGGTCTCCAATAGAAACGTGAGGAAGTGGCTGTGCTCAGCTTCCCGGGAGTGATCGTCGAGCAACTTGCCCAGATGCCAATCGGCTGTGTGCACCACGCGGTAAGCGCCGCTGGGTTTTGTCGGAAGCGGGGACGGATTTTGAAGAGAGGGCATCGAGCTGAAGTGTTAGCGTTGGGTGCGCGGGAGGGCTAGTGCCAATGCCTGTGAGGAAGGTGGCCTGAGCTGTAGCGAGGAGGCTGCGCCGAGACGTCGCTTCCACCACCGCGACAATCGTGTTGTCTTTTCCATTGGCATACAGCGAGGCTTGGTGGTCGGGTCCGGTTTCTTTGATCCGCCTTAACCATTGCCTCACATGATTGAACTTCACCAAATGCAGGTCGTGCCGGGTGACCCGGAGCGCAATCTCAAGCGCATCCTTTTAGGCATCGATCAAACGACTGCAAACGGCGCGGCCCTGGCTGTTTTTCCTGAGATGGCGCTCCCGGGCTATCTCCTGGGCGATGAGTGGGAGAACGACGCGCTCCTGCGTGAGTTGGCGGAGATGAATGCCGAAATCATTGCCTATACTCGGGGCCGGGCCGCAGCGGTCTGGGGCAGCGTCTTAGCGGATTTCAATGCGCGCGGAGAGGACGGCCGGACCCGGAAATATAATGCGGCATTTGTGGCTGCGGAGGGGGAGCCGGTCAGCAATGGCGTATTTGACGGATACACCATCAAATCGTTGATGCCTAAGTATCGCGAGTTCGATGACGAGCGGCATTTCTACTCGCTGCTGAAGTTGGCGCAGGAGCGAGGAGTCGATCCGCGCACGTTGTTGGCGCCGTTCCCGCTGATACTGGGCGGAGCGTCGCGCAAGGTGGGAGTGCTTTTGTGTGAGGATATGTGGGATGCTGATTATGCGTTTCAGCCCACATCCACGCTGCGGGCGCAGGGCGCGGAGACGTTCCTGAATCTTTCCGCGTCGCCCTACGGCATTGGTAAACAAGCCAAGCGCGATCGTATACTGGTGCAAAAAAGTGAAGGCTGTGAAGTCTACTACGTCAACTGCGTGGGCGCGCAGGATAACGGGAAGAATATATTCATCTTCGACGGTGCCAGTCCCATCTATCGGGATGGCAGGAAGCTGGCACAAGGTGCTGATTTCCTCGACTGCGTGGTGGTGCCGAACGATCGCTCAGTCGCGAACATGGACGAAATCGCTAAGATTCACGGGGCGCTGCTGGAGGGTTTGCGGTCGAGTTTGACGCGGATGGGGGCGGAAAAAGTAGTGATTGGATTGTCCGGCGGAGTGGATTCTGCGGTGGTCGCGGCGCTCTGCGTGGAGGTGCTGGGATCGGCGAATGTGATCGGGGTTAATATGCCGAGTCGCTATAACACAGCGACTACGAAGGGGTTGGCTCAGGAGTTAGCTCAAAACCTTGGAATCCGATTTCTCATAGCGCCGATAGAAGCGGCTGTGGAGCTGACCCGGCGGCAGGTGGCGCAGCTCACTGGTAGGCCGGTGACAGGTTTGGTGGACGAAAATATTCAGGCGCGCGACCGCTCGAGTCGGGTGCTGGCGGCGATTGCTGCGCAGGAGCGCGCGGTATTTACAAACAACGGGAATAAGACGGAGTTAGCGCAGGGCTATTGCACGCTATATGGCGATGTCGATGGCGCCGTGGCACCTCTGGCTGACCTTTATAAGACTCAGGTTTACGCACTCGCCAAGCATCTCAATACAGTCGCCGCGAGCCGGGGGTCGTGGATCCCCGTGGGTATTCTCAACGTCAAACCCACGGCAGAACTTTCCGAGTCGCAGAATCCCGAGAAAGGAGGAGGGGACCCGTTTGTTTTCGAGTACCATGACAAGCTGCTCTACCAGATGATCGAGTTGCGCCGGGATCCGGAGCAGTTGCTGGAGGATTTGATGGTCGGCAATATTGAAGCGAAATGGGGATTGAAACGCAATGTGCTCGGGGTGGATGGCTACTTCGCGACTGCAGCGGATTTTATTGCTGATATCGAGACGGCATGGAGGCGGTTGAAAGGCAGTTTTTTTAAGCGAGTCCAGGCACCACCCATTTTAACTGTGAGTAAGCGGGCGTTCGGTTTTGACCTGCGCGAGTTCCAGGCGCCGGCGCATTTCACCCGTGGCTTCCATGCGCTGAAAGCGCGAGCTTTGGCGTCGCTCGAATCGAAATCCCGGGGTTGTTAGTTAGCCCGACTGACCGTGCTTGAATTTTCCTCCAATCAAATCGGCCTTCTACTCGCCGCCATCGGCGCGGTGGCGTTTTTATATTCGTCGGTAGGTCACGGCGGCGCGACGGGATATCTGGCCATCATGGCGCTGTTCGGTGTGGCAACGTCGATCGCACGGCCTGGTGCGCTGTGGATGAATTGCGTCGTCGCCTCCATCGCCTTCTGGCGGTTTCAACGCGCTGGCTACTTCGATTGGAAAATCTTCGTCCCGCTCGCGGCCGCCGCAGTGCCGCTGGCATGGCTCGGCAGTCGAACGCACCTCGAAGGGCGCGCCTACTCGGTGGTCCTCGGCGTGGCGTTGCTAGGCGCCGGTTGGTTCCTGGGCTGGGCGCGCCGTGATGAAGTGGCCAAGCCGCAGCAACCGCTTGGCCTGCCTCTAGCGTTGCCGGTCGGGTTGCTCGTGGGTGGCGGATTGGGGTTCCTCTCCGGGTTGATCGGGATCGGTGGTGGCGTGTTTCTCACGCCGCTGCTGATTTTTTTGGGCTGGGCACCGGCGAAAACTGCGGGTGGGATCTCTGCGCTTTTCATCGTGGTCAACTCGATGGCTGGCCTCGCCGGGCTGGGCGGGCTGGGCGGGCAGTCGCTGGTTGGGTCGCCGTTATTCTTTGGCGCTGTGGCGGTGGGAATCGCAGGCGCGCTGGTGGGCACGCAGCTTGGCGTGAACCGCTGGTGCAGCGGCACGTTTCGTCGAACCCTGGCTGTGGTGTTGTGGATCGCGGCGGCCAGACTTTTGCTGACGGGCAAATGACATGAACCGGGCGCATCGCATTCCTCTTTTGGCGGCGCCGGTCTGTGGGCTGCGCACTTATTGTTTTGTATGAAAATTTTACTCTTCGCTCATTTGCAGGATGTGGCCGGCTGCGTGGAGCTGCAAAGGGATTTCGGCCCGGTGGACGTTCCCGGCTTTTGGCGCGAACTCATCACGGAATTTCCCGCGCTGGCGGAACATCGGGCCAACATCCGGCTCGCGCGCAACGGCGAATACGTTGACCTTGAGGCGCAGTTTTCCGAGGCTGACGAGGTGGCGCTTATCCCGCCGGTATCTGGCGGCTGATCATGGAAACCCAAGTCGAAATCAAACTCACGGCGCAGCCTATCGATCTGTATGTCGCGTTGCCTGCGGAGTTGGCGGGAGCGGCTGGGGCGCGCGTGGAGTTTGCCGGTAACGTGCGCGGCGAGGAGGACGGCCGGGCGATCTCAGCGCTGGTCTATGAGGCGTATTCGCCGATGGCCGAGAATGAAATGGGCCGGATCATCACCGGGATTTTGCTGCGGCATGCCTGTCTGTATGTGCGCGTGACGCATCGGATCGGCAGCGTGCCGGTGGGCGAGGCGGCGATACATATCGTGGTCCTTGCCAAGCACCGTGCGCCGGCTCTGGCGCTGGTGTCAGAATTTATGGATCAACTCAAGCAAGACGTCCCGATCTGGAAACGCCGGGCGGCAGTCTGATTTTGTAACGCAGAGACGCGGAGCCGCAGAGGGGGGAAGTATAGGACTGACTGGCCCTTTCAGTTGCCCCCTTCAGTTCTCCGCGCCTCTGCGTTATGGATCCGGCGTCTGTTCCCCATCCAAATGCGGTAACGCAGAGACGCGGAGCCGCAGAGAGGGGGGATATAGGACTGTCTGTCCCCTTCAGTTCTTTGCGCCTCTGCTCTGCGTTATCGATCCGGCGTCTGTTCCCTTCAGTTCGATGGATGGGGGGGAGGCGATTTCGCGACCATTTAAAATTCTTTTTTCTATGTGCTCTATGTGTTCTCTGCGGCTTTCATTTCCGGGTTTCGTTCTCTGCGGCTGCGTTACTGGATTTGGTTCAGGAGCCAGCTACGGATCCATCTGAGTGGGTGCTCGCTCTCGGTGCGCTCGGCCCCCAATTCCTCCCTGAGCGCTGCGCGGGCACCGCTGGAGGCTTTGATCGCAGCCAGCAGATCGGCGCGCTCGGCTTCGTCGGCAAGATGGGAGAAGAGTTCGTGCAGCCGATCTTGCGCCGATGGTTGCAGATGTTCGTGGCCTTCGCATTGCGCGAGGGTGATTTGCAGCGCGCGCTTCCAGTCCGCCATGCGCACTGCCAGGTCGGCGCGGTAGCCGAGCACATCGTCGGCATAGGCGCCTTTTGGAAATTCCTTATCGTAACGATCCAACTCCGATTTCCACACCTTGGCGTCAAATTTCAGACGCTCGATCCGCAGCGGTTTCTCCTCGCCCTCCCAGCGGGAACCCGACGGCCACGACGCGTGTTTATAAAATACGAACGGCTGCATCGCGTGCCGCAGCGCCCGGCAATGCAGCAGCAGAGCGGCCTCGCGCTTGCGACTCGTGGGATATTTCTCCAACCACGCACGCGTCATGCGCTCGAGCCCGGCGTAATCGCGCCCCCAATACGCGTCCGACGGATCGCCCTTGTCAGTGGTCTCGGGCGTGCCGACTTTGTCCGTGCCTTTTAGCGGAATGCTCACCCAGTGGTTTGCAGTCACTGCAAGCTCCAGAAACGCTACGAAATCGACAGCGGGCGCGAACATTGGATCGGCTATCGCGGCACGGATTTCCTTTAGTAATTCCTCATCGGCGCGGAACGTTCCGGGGGCGTCCTTCTTTTCATCGGGATGCGGTCGTTCCGAGAAATTATGAAAGCCGATCGCGGCGGTTACGAGCACATCATAGCGCAGGGCAATATAGCGCTGTGCCAGGGCAGGCGTGAGGCTTGGGACGGTGAGGAAAAGATCGATGTCCTCAAAGTAATTCACCAGGCATTGCTCGGGCAGTGCGAGGAGTGTCTGCTGCGCCCACTGGCGGGAAGCGGTGACTTTTTTTCGCAGCGTGGCAAGCGGGACTGGGGCGTGCTCACTGACAATTGCCAGGGCGCGCAGACCGGCGTCCGGGACGTCGTCGCTATCAGTTAATTCCACTTGTTTAAGGCGCGTGCTCGCCTCCCAGCGCCCGACCCAATTGCCGCCGTCGTCCTTCGCGGCAGGGAACGTCCACCACACCGCGAGGCGCTTGGCTTCCGGCGACGAGGCGTGTTCCTTTTGCAGGCGCTCATACAGCTTGCGCGCGGTGTCGGGCCATTTCTTGGTCTGCGCGCGGTCGAGCGTGAATGGGGAAACGTCCGCGATGTCGCGCATCGAGCGCAGCGCCCGCCAGATGGCCGTGGCGGCGGCGGGCGTGCCGGGCTGCGCGTCGCTCGCCGTGAGCCACCAGTTGAAAGCGTGCCGCAGCTCATCGCGATTTTCTAGGTCCAGCACCGATCCGCCCTTGAGCCCTAATGCGGCGGCGTTGTCCAGTCGGCGGAGGTTGGCGCGGGGATGTTCGGTTTGGAAAACTGCCAGCCGCCATTCCTCGGTATCGAGCGGGACGGTGAGGAGCTTTCCGCGTTGTTCGGCCCATGCATCGGCGAGCTTCATCGCGGTCGCGGCTTTTTCGGCGGGCGTCTTCGCGGCCTTGGCGTCCGCATTCAACTGGGCGAGCGCGGCGGCGGAGAGCTGCCACTGCGCGGGCGTCATATATTGCTGGGCTTCAGTAAACTGTTCGCGGGCGAGATGCCGTGCTGCAAGCACCTGGCGCAGGCGTATCCGGTCCACCTCAGGCGCATCCGACAGCGCGGCGGCGAGCTCAGCAACGGGAGCGAAATTAAAGATCGTGTCGATGAGCTGCCGGGCTTGATCGGGCTCGCCGGGCTCCACTCCGGGGCGGTCGCGGCGGATTTCGTTGTTATAATATTCATCATCCTTTGTTGGCGCTTTGATTTCCGCGAGCGTGGCTAGCGCGAGCACCGCCTCGCCGGCGCGATGCGCGTCCAGGAGCGTGAGACCGAGGCGCATCCGTGCAGCCGGCGCGAGCAGACTTTTGGGATGTTTGGCGAGCACGAAGCGAAACGCGTCGACAGCCTCCTCCAAACGTTTGGCACGTTGGAGCGCCACGGCGCGGGCGAAGGCGACGTCGTCACTCGCAGCGGCGTCAGCGTGCGCCAAAAGCGCGAGTGCCTGGGTTTGATCCCCATTGGCGCTTGCCGCCAATGCAAGCGCAGCGACGTAGTGCGGCTGCCAACCGGGCTCTTTAAAAAGGTCGGCGCGTTTGGACAGCGCTGCTGCGAGCGCTGGCATCACCTTCTTGCGCCACTCCGTAACCGTGGCTGGTTCGTCATACTTTTGGTCCTCCACAGTCTCGGTTTCATTGGCCACGAGATACACGGCAGCCTGTGCAACGCGGGCGTCCGTGAGCGCGGCAGTGATGCCCTCCGGATCGTCGGCGAGATGGCGCAGGCAACGCTCGACTTCTTTCGTGGCGCTGGCGACGAGTTCGGGATGCTCCGGCACATCGAGTTGTTTGATGAAAAGGGCCAGCGCAGTACCGTAATGTTTGGCGTCATATTCCAAGCCGCCGAGCCAGCCAAGCGCATCGCCGACGAAACGGCCCTTTGGGTAATCTTTTAAATAATCATTAAACTCAGTCATCGCATTGCCGCGCTTGATGGGATCGCTTTTCAACTCCTCATTGGCCCACTCCCGCGAGTCGTAGAACGCGCCTCGAGCCACCATGTAGCGCGCCACTTCTGCGCGCGGATGCTTTGGGAACTCGGAGCAAACGCGCTCAAAGCAGTCCCCAGCCGCCGCGTCATTTCCCAGCCGATAGAGCGCCGCGCCATGGGCGTAAATCCAGTGGGCCTTGGTGGTGGCGGGAGCCGCGTCGGTTTGCCGATGGATGTCAGCCTCGACTGTCTTGTCGAGCTTCCCACCCTCGCCAAAACTGCGCTCGGGAGTCGGCGTGGAATCGGTGAGACTCCAACCCAGTAAATCGCCATGCGCGAGCCGCCAGGAAAGGTAGTTGGCCGCATCTGCCGCTGCGGCGCCACTCGCGCAAAGGTCGCGCAGGTCATGCAGAAATGCATTGAGCCCGTCGTTGTTGTGCTTGTCCCGGCGGCGTTCAGCGACCAGGAGTATCTCAACTTTTGGCAGGCATTCCGTTGGCTTCTGGCCTGCTTTCAGAGCGTTGAAAATGCCGGTCACCTCCTTGCTGAAATCCACCGCCGGCGCCACAGCGGGCGGCTGGATCTCGCGTTGGATATCGATGATGGTTTTCTTTGGGAGTCGATCCAGCCCGAGGTAAAGAGGCAACTCGGGCACCGAGTATTCATAGTAATCGCCAGTGGCGAAGGCCGTGGCAGCGAGGAGCGGAAGGAGAAGGAGCCGTTTCATGGAAGTGGTTGCCAATCAGTCAGTGGAACAATGCGCCAGCGCAGCGGGGTGGCGCCGGGAGCGAGTTGGAAAATGCCGCTGCGAAGGCTTGCTCCTGCGGGGAGATGACTGAGCCAGAAGCTGAGCCGCGTGGCGGTCTGCACGGTGGCTGCGCGCGGTGTGGCGTCGGCGTCCACATGCGCGGTGACGCGCCAAAACATCCCCGGCTCGGCTTCGCGAAAAACAGGGGCGGGCGCGTCGAGTTCCAGCGCGTAGCCGCGGTCGCGGTCATGCCGCTCGCCGGTGAGGCGCGGGGCAATATCCGTGTCGCTATCGTTTGTTAATATGAACGTATCGCCCTCGCGGCGCAGCGTCGGCTTGGGCGTCGCCCCTAAGTCGCGGAGCGCGGCGAGCGATTGACTGGCGCTGTCGGCCCGGCCCGGCAACCGAAAGAGCACCACTCCCGCCGCTCCACTGCGCTCGGCGGCTGCTAGTGATTGTGCAAGCGCTGCGGGGTCGGGCATCCGCACGGCAAGGATGTCGCCCTCGTAGAGCGCGCGACCGGCGATGCGCGTGTGGGTGTCGGCGCGTAGGAGCGTTACGCCGATGCGGGTGGGGGCGATGGCGCGGAGGTGTTTGTGAAACACCACGTCGTCCCACTGCCAGTCCGGGATTTGTCCGCGCGAGATGCCGTGGGAATCGAATCGGGTGAGACGTGTGAACGCTGGCAGCCCCGCGCGCCAGCGAACGGGGCACGCACTCCAGTCGATGAGCGCCCTTTCGATTTGCAATGAATCCAGCAGGGGCGGCGGCGGGTTCGTGGCTGAGACGCCTCTTGGATCGGCCTGGAGGTCGTAAAACATGGGACACAGTTCCGAGACATTCCGGGCGAGGACGTGGAAGTCCTTTAGTCTGGGCCAATGCGCGAGGGCGGTGATGCTGAGTTGCGGGAAATCTGTGCGCAACGCGCCGAGCGCGACGGCGTAGTCCGGGAGCAGTCGGTCCGGGCAGTCGTAGTCAAGCTGCACGGCGCCCGCGCGTGCGACGCGTGCGAGCTGAGCGCGGAGCGCCGCCATGTCCGCGAACGGATCGTGGTCTTCGCTTTCGATGCGCACCACCGGGACGATCCTGAGGCCTTGCGCGACTTCGGCCAGAGCGCGCGGGCCTTCGCTCCAGTGCCAGTGATCCCCGCGTGGGGCGAGCGTGCCTGCGTGCCAGTAGAGCGTGGTGACCTGCTGCTGCGCGAGCTCGGTCACTTCCGACGCAGTCAACGGTTCGGAGCGATGCCAGACCCAATAGCTGCGTGCGCCGGCGACGGCCTGGAGTGTGAACAGGAGCGCGGCGAGGAAAGGCACTATGACACGAACGGTCATTGATATTGCGTGAAATTAGCGGCGATACATTTCTAGCGTTATATCGCGTTCAGCGGAGTGATCGACTATAGGCAGCGGATAGCCTTTTGCCAGACGCAATCCAGGTGCCGGCGGTACATAGAGTTTGCCAGCCGGCGCATCCCGCAATTCCGGCACCCAGCGTTTGATATAGATGCCCTCAGGATCGAAGCGCTTGGTTTGGGTCCAGGGATTCTGGATGCGGAAATACGGGGCCGCATCGGTGCCAGTGCCTGCGCTCCATTGCCAGCCGCCGTTGTTGCTGGCGATCTCACCGTCCAGCAATCGCTGCATGAACCATTGCTCGCCGGCTTTCCATGAAATGTGAAGGTCTTTGACCAGGAACATCGCTGTAATCATCCGCACCCGATTGTGCATGAAGCCCGTGGCGCGGAGTTCGCGCATGCCGGCATCGATGATGGGAAATCCTGTTTGACCCGCGCACCAGCTCTCGAAGGCCTGGCCCGGTTCGCGCCATTCCAAGGCGCGATATTTTTCCTGAAACTCGTGCTCGATTACATCGGGCCAATGCCAGAGCACCTGGAAGTAGAACTCCCGCCAGATGAGTTCGTTGATGTAGACAAAGAGACTGCGGCGTTGCTCGGCGTCGGCTTTTTCGGCGGCTTCAATACAGCGGGCGTAAACCTCCCGCACTGAGATAAGTCCGAAGCGCAGATCCTGCGACAGTCGGGAGGTGCCGGGTTCGGCCGGCAGATCGCGGCGGAGAAGATAGAGATAGATTGAGCCGTCCAGGAATTGGGAGAGGCGGCGGCGTGCCGCAGCTTCACCGGGTTCGAGGATGGAGGCATCGGCTTGCAGCCCCCAGTGGGCGAGCGTGGGCAGGGGGAGGCTGGTGATTTTCTCGGGCGTGGCCAGTCGCGAAATCGTGCGGCCGACGGCCGGTTTCTGGAGTTTCAGCCAGGCTTTCGAGTACGGGGTGAAAACTCGGAAGACTCCGCCTGTCGCCGTGCGCACTTCATCGCGCTCGTGGATCGCTATATCCTGATGGGCGTGGACGCTAATGCCCAGGCGGGTCGCCATTTTTAGAATCTTGATTTCGACTTCGCGCCCGAAAGGGTCCGGGTCGCGATTGAAGTAGATGGCGGTGGCGCCGCTCTCGGTGAGGAGTTTTTCCAAGACAGCTTCGGCGGAACCTTGTCGAATAATTAGACGACCGCCTTTGGCTTCCAGATTGGCGGCCAAGGCACGCAGTGAGCCGCAAAGGAAGTCCTGGCGCGGGGCCCCAGTCCAGGAATGGTTTTGCTTCCATTCGCTGAGGATATAGACGGGCAATATTTGGGCGCCACTGGCGGCGGCGGCGTTGAGAGCTGTGTTGTCGCTCAAGCGCAGATCTCTGCGAAACCAATGGATGACTGTATTCATGAAAAAGCGCTAATGGACCTGGGCTGGATACAGCTATAGAAGTGGCGGTACTGTCTGTATATTGCCACAGACTGGCTCGAGCGGGTTACAATGGTGTGCGGCCGGAAAAGGCACGGCTTAAAGTCAGCTCATCCGCATGCTCCAAACCGCTGCCGGCGGGCAATCCCTGGGCCAATCGAGTGATCTTGATCGGCAGTTCCCGGATGAGTCCGGCGATGTAATTGGCCGTGGCTTCGCCTTCCACGTCGGCGCCCAGCGCCAAAATGATTTCTGTCGGCGGCTCGGTCCGCAGACGTTCGAGCAAGGCCTCTATCCGCAGATCCTCCGGCCCGACGTGATCCAGCGGCGAGATCCGCCCGCCCAGGGAATGGTAGCGACCGCGAAAAGCGCCGCTGCGTTCCAAGGGCAGTATGTCGGTGGGCTGCTCGACGACGCAAATCTGGCTGAGTTCGCGGGCCGGATCCGTACAGACTTCGCAGAGTGCTTGAGTGGAAAAGAAGCCGCACTTGTGGC
>JAYTYG010000125.1:0-8500 GCA_043742585.1 Spartobacteria bacterium | reverse complement strand
TCCGCGCGGCTGCGCCGGCTGCAATCGCCCTCAAGGCGCCCTTCGGCACCGCCGGTCAAAAAAACCGTCGGCTCCTGGCTCCTGAACTTTTGACCGACTCCACCCGGCGCTGGGTGGCGCGGATTTTGACGGAGCAAAAAGCGTTGGTCGTGGAGCCCTGGTTGGAGCGGGTTCACGATTTTTCTGTGCAATACGAGATGGGCGCCGAGGGCCTGAAAAAGGTCGCGCTCATTCACTTGTTTAATGATAGCCGGGGCCAGTTCCGGGCTTGCGAATGCGGGCCGCGCTTCGGGCAGGGGCTGCCGGCCGAGGTGGCGCGGTTTCTCATGGGCAATGGCCGGGCTGGCGCCGGTAGTCCTCTGCGGCTTTATGATGTGGCGATTCGACAGATCCTCGAAGCCGGGGCCCTCAGCGCTGGCTATCGCGGGCCGCTCGGGGTCGACGCTTTTGTTTACCGGGCGCCCACCGGGGAGCTTCGGCTGCAGCCCATCGTGGAGGTGAATCCGCGCTTCACCATGGGGCGGTTGAGTTGGGAGTTGATGCAGCAGGTGGCGGCGGGCGCCTGCATCCGATTCGAGCTCGTGAACCTTGCCGTTGCGCGCGCTGCGGGTTGTCAAACGCTGTTGGCTTACGCCGAAGGGCTTGCCCGCCAATCGCCCCCGCTCCTGGACGCAGCCCAGGGTCGGCTCCGATCCGGCGCAGTGGTCCTGAATTGCGCGGAAAGAGTCACCCAGGGCCTGGCGGTTTTGAGCGTGTTTGAGGGCGCCCCGCCCCAGCTTTAACGAGCCAGGTTTTCCTGTGGACGTTTTTAATTTAAATTAGAAGTAACTTTCTATCAGTGACTTACGCAGTAGCGATTGTTTCGACTCATATAAGATATTCGCTGGGATTTTTTATCGCCGGCAGCGGGGGGGGCGAGGATTTCAGTGTCATCGGGGCGTTGCCCCGGGCTGATGGGTTGCAGCCCTTCGGAGAGGCTAATTTCCGCGCCGAAGGCGCAACAACTCTACAGCCCGGGGCAACGCCCCGGGAACCCGACCCAAACCGTCCCCGCCCTGAAAGGGCTGCACTCGCCGAATTCACCGTCATGCGTTTCCCTATTGGTTCAATCCCACACGAATCGCTCGTCATACACGACCTTGTATCGCTCCAAAAACTTGCGGAACTCGTCCTGAAACGAAACCTTTTGATGGTGTTGCTCCTGATTCTGGATGTAACGGATCACGGTGTCGGTCTACGATTCGCCAATTGAAAACGCGCCGTAACCCGCCTGCCAGGTGAACTCCGGCAGCCCGCCATCGGCCTTCATCCATTTCGACGAACTCTTCTTTACCTCCTCAATCAGGGCGGCCTGTGAAATAGTCCGGTGCAAAAGAACGAGGCTGTGCACATGATCTGCCACGCCCCCGGTCTGGAGGGACGGCGATTTCAGATTGTCCAAGATGCCCACAATGTAGGCATGGAGGCGCGGGCGGATTTCCTGGCGGATCAGCGGTTCGCGATGCTTGGTGCTGAAAATCAGATGAACCAGAACTTTCGAAAGGGATTGCGGCATTGTGAGTGACGCCCTTTCAGGGCTGGGAATGGTTTTTGGGTAAGGTTCCCGGGGCGTTGCCCCGGGCTGATGGGTGGTTGCGCCTTCGGCGCGGCGATGGCGGGGATTTGAGAGCAGCGTCCATGTGCCAGGGATCGTTGCGCCTTCGGCGCGTGGATGGCCGTTCATCATTTTGTTGGCGCCAATAAAATGTCCCTTCGTCCCTGCTCTCTTGGACATTCGGATCGCTTTGCCGCCGTCCCAAAGTTTCTTTTCAAGAGTGTCGTTGCTGAGGTTTTTCTCACCCCGACACTGCCCTGCGGGGCGCCTCCTGAAATCGGCTACACTCCACGGCGCATCGAGCGCGGAAAAACTCGGCGGCTCGGCTGGGAGTATGCTACCAGTCACGAATGCGTTTTCTTCCGATTATCCTGTGTTTGGGGCTCGCGATTCCGTCCTCGGGTTGGGCCGCGATGCTGCCGATGACCCCAAAAGATCTGGCGCTCCTGGTCCGCTCCGGCGCCCCAAAGGACGAAATCATGCAGGAACTCACCAAGCGGCGGCTCGCCTTGCCGCTCAATGCCGCAGGCGAGGCGATCCTGGTCGAGAGCGGGGCGACTCCTGCTTTTATTGCGGAAGTTAAGGCCGGTAATTTTGCCCTTACCGCAGCCCAGGCCGAGGCGGCGAGTCAGGCGGAAGCGGCTCGGGCAGCCAGCGCCCGGCAAGCCAGCGCTGAGGCCGCGGCAGCCGCACGGCCGCCAGCGACGCCAAACTCGCCCGCGGCGCAAAGTTTACCAGCCGGGGCGTCGATGCAGGGGCAGCTCGAAGGGGAACTGGTCAAGCTCGCCGGAGGCGCCGTGAAACCCTTTGAGAGCAAGGAGCTTAGCCCGATCAAGTTCTATGTGATCTACCAATCGGCGCATTGGTGCGGGCCGTGCCGGGCGTTCACTCCGAAGCTGGTGGATTTTTATCGTAAGATGAAGCCTCTGCATCCGGAGTTCGAAGTCATCTTTGCCAGTTGTGATCACGACGAGGCGAGCATGACGAGTTATATGAACTCCGAAAAAATGCCTTGGCCGGCCTTGCGTTATGACGGGCGCGCTTTGCTGAATAAATATTGCGGCTCAGGGATCCCATGGCTCGTGGTGGTCGATGCCGAGGGCCGGCCGTTGACCAAGAACGGCAGCGATAAACAATACATCGCCCCGGACAAAATACTGGGCCTGCTCGAAAGCGAATATTTGCATTAAGGCTGTGGGTTGATGCGCCGAAAAATTTGCGGAATGGGAGTGGAGGGCTGACACTCAACTCGTGCGCCCCCCCGAAAAGCAGCCGATGAGGATTCTCTTTTTAAGTAATCTCTACCCGCCGTATGACCTGGGCGGGGACGGATTGATTTGTGCGAATGTGAATCGGGCGATGTCAGCTCGCGGGCATGTAACACATGTCCTCACTTCCAGTCATGACGTGGCCGGCTTGGGGCTGCCGCCGGGTGAGGTAGGCGTGGACCGGGTTTTGCGGATGCACGGCTTGTATCAACATCCGTGGTTAGGCATCCGCGAGTTGCGGGAGCTGGAGGTGTTTAATAACCAAAAGCTGCATCTGTTGATCGAGCAGTTTAAGCCCGACGTCGTGCACGTCGCCAGTCTCAGCGGGCTTTCCAAGTCCCTCGTCCTGACCCTTCAACGCCTGGGGATTCCCACGGCTTATTTCGTTTCCGATCATTGGGTGGCCCTGGGTTTGCGCGCCGATGTCTGGCTCGATTGGTGGAATCGTCCTTTTCCGTCAAAACCCGCCCGCCTCTGCCGCACGGTCTGGACCATGTCCGGCATCCGGCGCGTGTGCGATCGCGTGGCGCCGACTGACCCGGTCGAGGCCATTCAGTTTTCGCGCATTGCATTCTCCAGCGTGTCGCTCCGGGAGTTTACGCTTAGGAATGGGATTGCGGTGGGCGATGCGGCAGTGGTGCGACATTCGGTGGACACGGTGCGTTTTTCCGGGGCCCCGAGCCCGGTGACGCGGCCCTTGGTGAAATGGCTGTATGCGGGGCGCCTGGCCGATGATCAGGGGGTAATGGCTGTGCTGCGGGCCATGGTGACATTGCCCGGGCAGGTGTCGTGTTCGCTTTGTGTCTGCGGGACTGGCGGGAGTGCTGAAACCTCGCGCCTGCATGCCTTTGTGGAGGAGCATCGGTTGTCGGTGACCTTCATCCGCGCCACGGCCGAGGAGATGCCGGGGATCTATCGGGCGCACGATGCGTTGCTGTATGTATCCAACGCTGTCGATCTCTTTGCGCAGGTGCATTTGGAGGCGATGGCTTGCGGGTTGCCGGTGATAGCGGCGGCGGCCGGCCGCAGCGCTGAGTTGTTGCGCGATGGCGAGAACGCGCTGCTGGTGGCGCCAGGGGATGTCGAGGCCATGGCCGGCGCAATGTCGACGTTGATGGCGGATCCGGCGCTCCGCCTGCGCCTAGCTACAGCGGGTCAGCGCACCGTGCGCGAGCAGCTCGCTGAATCGTTGATCCACGATCAGGTTGAGGATTACTTGCAGCGCGCCGTCGCCGAAGCACCGACTCGCCCCTCTGCCTCGCCTTTTGTGCATTAGGCGCGGGGGGAAGAGTTTAACGCAGAGGCGCAGAGGCGCAGAGGCGCAGAGGTTTAAAGGGTTGGGCAAAACCGTTGGGTGCAACCGTTGGCGAAAACGGTTGGGTGAAACGGTTGGTGGAACGGTTGGGTGAAGCGGGTTTCCGGTTTCTGTATATCTCTGCGTCTCTGCGTTAACCCTCCCCGCGTGAGCGCCCAAAGGCCGCGCAAAGAAAAATTCAGAGTTGTTCGCCTTTTCCCCGGTTCTGCACTAAGCAGCCACACTCTTTTTTACCAATGATCATTCTCGGACTAGATTTCGAAACCACTGGCCTCAACTTCGAGTCCGACCGCATCATCGAGGTCGGCGCGGTTTTGTGGGATACCGCGACGGCGTCGCCTGTGCAGATTTATAACACGCTGGTAGTACACCCGGATGCGCCGCCGATTACTGCGGAGATTGAAGGGTTGACCGGAATCAACCAGGCCATGATCGATGGCTACGGGCAGCCGGCATCGGAGGTTTTTTTTGCGTTAACAGAGCTTATTCTCAGGGCGCAATTCATCGTCGCTCACAACGGCTTGGGTTTCGATAAACCCTTGCTCGACGCCCAATACCTGCGTCGGCCCTGCGTGCCGCCTTCCGTGGTCCTGCCTGCCTGGATCGATACCTGCCTTGATGTGCCGTATCCGCCCCGGATCACGACGCGGAAGTTGGTGCATTTGGCGGCCGAGCACGGGTTTGTGAATCCGTTCGCGCATCGCGCCGTGTTCGATGTGCTGACGATGCTGCGGGTTTTGGCCGCGTATTCCATCGACGAGGTGGTTTTATCGGCGCAACAGCCCTTGGTGAATTTGGTGGCGGTCGTCAGCTTCGACGACAAGGACAAGGCCAAGGCCCGCGGATACCGCTGGAACGGCGAGACTCGCCAATGGGTGCGCTCGCTCAAGGCGCATCTCGTGCAGCGGGAGATCGAGGAGTGCGGGTTCCGGGTGGATGTGCTGGCCCCGGTTTGACGAATTGCCCCGGCCGCCATGGGGGGAGAGGGATGGGGGAGAAGGATGAAGGATGAAGGATGAGGGATGGGGGAGAAGGATGAAGGATGAGGGATGAGAGAAGCGTGACCATCGAACGCAACGGTTCATACTTCATCATTCATCCTTCATAATTCCCCCCCCCGCCCCCCCAAACATGCGACTGCTGTTGAGGAAATGCGCTGCTAGCGTTGCGAGCGATTATGACCCCCCATGCTCAATCCTTCGCGCGGTTTCGGTTCGTGTTCCTCCCACTTTGCTCGTTGCTCAGCCTAGCCTCGGTTTCCACCGGCCACGGCGCGGAGAAGATCTCATTTAATCGCGATATCCGGCCCATCCTTTCCGATAAATGCTTCACCTGTCACGGGCCGGACGCCCAGAAGCGTAAAGCCGAGTTCCGACTCGATCAGCGCGATGCCGCGTTCAAGGGCGGTAAATCTGAGCTCCCGGGTTTGGTTTCAGGCGCGCCTGATAAAAGCGAGGTTTTAACACGGATACTGTCTACAGATGCGGACGATCACATGCCGCCAAAAAAGGGGGGTAAAGTGCTCAGTCCGCAGGAAGTGGGGCTGATTCGCCAATGGATTAGCGAAGGCGCGGAGTATCAAGGCCACTGGGCTTTCACCAAGCCTGTGCGGCCCCCCCTGGCCGGGCCACTCGGTCTCCATCCCATCGATGGATTTGTCACAGCGCGCCTGGCTAAAGAAGGGTTAAAGCTTTCGCCTGAGGCGGATAAGGCCACGCTCCTGCGGCGGGTAAGCCTGGACTTGAACGGCATCCCGCCCACGGTCCAGGAACTCGATGCTTTCCTCGCGGATCGCGCGTCGAACGCTTACGAAAAGGTGGTCGACCGCTTGCTGGCCTCGCCGCGCTACGGGGAGCGCATGGCCACGCAATGGCTCGATTATGCCCGATACGCTGACAGCAATGGTTTTCAGGAAGATCACAGCCGTCGCATGTCGAGCTGGCGGGATTGGGTGCTCAAAGCGTTCAACGAGAATCAACCTTTCAACCAGTTCACCATCGAACAGTTGGGCGGTGATCTGCTTCCTAATCCCACCAGGGATCAAATCGTGGCCACCGGGTTCAATCGCAATCACCGGATCAACGGGGAGGGCGGGATCATCAAGGAAGAGTGGTTTATCGAAAATGTCATCGACCGTATTGAAACCACTGGGAGCACATGGATGGGACTCACTTTGGGCTGTGCGCGATGTCACGATCATAAGTTCGATCCCGTTTCACAAAAGGAGTTCTATCAACTGTTCGCCATCTTTAATTCGATCGAGGAAAACGGCGTCCTCGGTTCCGATGAAGTGACCGCGGAGGGAAACACCAATACCACCCCAACCTTGGGCCTGCTTACCCCGGAGCAAACGACGAAGGTCGCGGCTCTCAGTTTGCAGGTCGACGCTGCGGCAAAAGTGGTCGCGCTCGCGGAGGCCGGCAGCGCAGCGGCGCAGCGGAAATGGGAAGCGGAGGCACTCGGTGCCTCGAATACTGTGAAGGCGCAGTGGACGGCGCTGGTGGCTTCGGAATTGAAGTCCGAGAAGGGCGCAAAGCTCGCGTCTGAGGCGGGCGAGACTATTTTTTCAAGTGGCCCGCAGCCTGAGACTGATAGTTACACCATCAGCTTGCCGGTCCGATTGCCTTCGGTGACCGCTCTGCGGCTGGAGCTCCTGCCGGATACGCGGCTGCCTTCCAAGGGGCCAGGTCGGAATGCCAATGGGAATTCTATCCTCAGCGAATTGCGGGTGAGCGTGATCGACAAGGGTAACATTGCCACGGGCGCGCTTCGGGACGTCAGCCTCGGGCAGGCGGTTGCCGATTTCAGTCAAAAAGATTGGGACGTGGCAGGGGCGATTGACGGCAACCCTGACACCGGCTGGGCCATTTCTCCCGAAGTCGGTAAGGAACATTTCGCCATCTTCAGCTTCAAGGACCCTTTGAAACTCAGTGCTAGCGGCGGGACGCTTGTCGTCCACATGGATCAAAAATATGCCGGAAGTTTGATCGGAAAGTTTCGCTTGTCGGTGACAGGTGCCACGGCGCCGATCCCGATTCCGGCGCAGATCATGGAGTTGCTTAAAGTGGCGGAAGCGACCCGCAGCGACGCGCAGAAGAAGCAGCTCAAGGAGTTCTATAATGAACGAGGCAATGAGCTGACCCATGCGAAGGCAACGCTCGAAGCGCTCAAAAACGAGCGGGCTAACGTTAAAAAAGGCAGCGCTTCCACCATGGTGATGCGCGAATTGCCCACCCCACGTCAGGCTCATATTCTCCTCCGTGGGCAATACGATCAACCCGGGGAGAAAGTCGAACGCGGCTTGCCGGCCGCATTGCCGCCGCTGCCGGCTGGGGCGCCGATGAATCGCTTGGGCTTTGCGCAGTGGCTGGTTTCGGGGAATCACCCGCTCACCTCACGGGTTTGGGTGAATCGGGCCTGGGAAAAATTCTTCGGCTTGGGGTTGGTCAAGAGTAGCGACAATTTCGGGCTCCAATCCGATTGGCCCAGTCATCCGGAATTGCTGGATTGGCTGGCCACCGAGTTTGTGACTCCGAGTGTGGTCGTCAATGGCAAGCCTGCGCAGGCCTGGGACATGAAGGCTTTGCAAAGGCTCATCGTCACCAGCGCCACTTACCGCCAGTCCGCGCGCGTCACCCCGGCGCAACTTGAAAAAGATCCCGATAACCGGTTGCTCGCGCGCGGCCCACGCTTCCGGCTGGGGGCGGAGATCCTGCGCGACTCGGCGCTGGTGGTGAGCGGCTTGTTGGTGGAAAAAGTCGGTGGCCCGAGCGTGCGCCCATACATGCCCAAGGGCGTGTGGGACGAGACGAGTGTCTACGGGGACCTGCGCAACTATGAGAACGCGCACGATGCCGGGCTCTATCGGCGCACTCTTTACACCGTGTGGAAACGGACCGCCGCACCTCCAACCGCGCTGCTTTTCGACGCGCCGAGTCGCGAGATCTGCGCCGTCAAACGCTCGCGCACCAACACGCCGTTGCAGGCCTTGGCCATGCTCAATGAAGTCACCTATATCGAAGCCGCGCGTAACCTCGCCGCCCTCATGATCCGCGAAGGTGGCAAAACCCCGGACGAACGCCTGCAATGGGCGTTCCGCCGCGTCACCGCCCGGAGCCCGAGTGTCAATGAACTCCAGATCCTGAGCGCGGGCCTGGAGGCGCAACTCGTCCGCTATACGAAGGATCCTGCGGCGGCGACCAAGCTCATCACCTTTGGTGAATCCAAGCCGCCCGCAGCCATCCCGGCCGCGGACCTCGCTGCCTATACAGTCAGCGCCAACGTGCTCATGAATCTCGACGAATTTATTTCCCGCTAACCCCC
>JAYTYG010000124.1:0-4668 GCA_043742585.1 Spartobacteria bacterium | reverse complement strand
CTCAAGCGTTGACGCCTCACTGAAAAATTGCCGGAAATCGCGAGCTATAGACGGCTCTCAGCAGCCTCACTCAACGTGCGGCTAACCCAACGCGCGGCGGCGGGGAATGCGGCAAAATGTGCCGGGGCGTGCGAACAGGTGCGCATCCCATCCCTACCTCGCCGACGCGATAAGGTTACCCCATGTTGAAAAACGAGACGCGCCCACCTCTCCGTCGGACCCTTACGGACGGAACCCCGGGAAGCGCCCATCCGCACAAATGCTTGTCGTTCAGTCGCTATTGTCAGTGCCGGGACACTCATCCTCATCACGCCCAGAAAGGTTGAAGGGCGTTACTCCTGGGTCAACAACCGAATCACTTCGGCGGCGGCGGCGGCGGAAGAAGCGGGGTTTTGCCCGGTAATCAGGTTGGCGTCTGCCTGGATAAAGCTGCCCCAGTTTGGCCCTTTCCGGTAGTGAGCGCCGAGCCGGGCCAACTCGTCTTCCAAGAGGAAGGGCACCACATGGGTGAGTTGGGAGGCCTCCTCTTCGGCGTTCGAGAACCCGGTCACTTGCTTGCCCTTTACCAGAGGAGCGCCATTGGCCGTGGTCACGTGCCGCAACGCGCCGGGCGCATGGCACACCAGCGCGACCGGCTTGCCGGCCGCGTAGGTCTCCTCAATCATGGCGATGGAGGCTCGGTCCTCCGCCAAGTCCCACAGCGGACCATGTCCACCTGGATAAAAAACGGCGTCGAAGGTATCCGCATCCATACTGGAAAGAGTGCGCGTGTGCGCGAGAGCTTGCTTCGCCTCCTCGTCGCTTTTGAAGCGGCGGGTCGCGTCGGTCTGCGCGCCGGGTTCGTCACTTTTGGGATCCAGCGGCGGTTGACCGCCCTTCGGCGAGGCGAGCGTCACCGTCGCACCCTCGTCGCGAAAGACGTAGTAGGGCGCGGCGAACTCCTCCAACCAAAAGCCAGTTTTCTTACCCGTCTCGCCCAACTTATCGTGAGACGTTAACACCATCAGTATTTTCATGCGGTTTTCCTCCCACAGACCGGTAGCAGGTTAGGGGCCAATAGTGTGAAGGGGAGGAAAACCGCAAAGCGTGCAAAAACTTACGCGTCAGCGAGAAGGGCTTGCCGTCTGAAACACGTTAGAACTCCACCTGCCGCGGATCGAGCATGCCCGTCAGTGCCAACCTCTCGTTCTGGATATTGCCCGAACGCACGGCACGTGCCGACTTGAGGGCCGCAAAGTGGGGGGGGACGCTGGGTAGGACACTGGGTAGGACTGGGTAGGACTGGGTAGGTAGCGCTACCCGCATTGGCGGGGTAGATGCTATCTCCCGGCAGCTCAGGTACTTAGCTGGGCTTGGGCGATTGCAACGGAAAAGCGGATCCTAGCGTTATCAAATCGATCCCTTTCACCGATTCCCTTTTGCCTGATACCGATTCCTTTTGCCAGTGCTCAGCCTTGTGCTAACTTGTTGGAATGGAAAGCTTTCCGTTGGACGAGGTAAGAAAAGCGTAGGAGCGTCGGTGACACCGATTCTCCGCAGTCTTTCCTAGGTTTCTATGTCGATATTCAAGCGGCACAACATCAACGTCTTTGGCACTGGCGAAAAGACCATGATCTTCGCCCACGGGTATGGTTGCGACCAGATAATGTGGCGCTTCGTCGTGCCGGAATTCCAGAAGCAATACCGAATCGTCCTTTTCGACCACGTTGGCGCGGGAAAGTCAGACCTCTCAAGCTACACTCGTCAGAAATACGCCACGCTAAGCGGCTACGCCGATGACGTTCTTGAAATCATCGAAGCGACTGATTCTGAGCCGGCGATATTCGTCGGCCACTCGGTCAGCTCCATGATTGGTCTTCTGGCTGCGATCAAAAGTCCAGAGGCTTTTGATCGCCTGATCATGGTCGCACCGTCTCCTTGCTATATCAACGACGCGAACTACGTTGGAGGCTTCAACAGGAGCGATATCGACGGGCTATTGCAGACCCTGGAGGCAAACCATCTAGGCTGGTCGAAGACCATGGCTCCGGTCGTCATGAAGAACGAGGACCATCCCGAGTTAGCTGCTGAACTCGCTGCAAGCTTCTGCCGGACCGACCCGGAGATCCTAAAACACTTTACCCGCGTTACCTTTCTTTCTGACAATCGCTCCGACCTGCCTCTGTTGAAAGTTCCTTCCTTGGTTCTGCAATGTTCGGACGACTCCATCGCTCCGGACGCAGTAGGAGAATATCTCCATAAACAGCTACCAGGAAGCAGTTTTGTCAAGATGAACGCCGTGGGACACTGCCCGCACTTGAGCGCGCCGGAAGAAACAATCGAGGCAATCAAGGATTATCTTCAAAGACTGTGAGTGAAGCGAATCCTCAGAATGACCGGGTTGCCGGCTCGCCTCTCGATGAAACCGCGGAGGAGCTCTACGATTTAGCCCTTTGCGGTTATCTGACCACGACGGCTGACGGTCGCATCCTCAAGGTAAGTAGGACATTTTCTGATTGGCTTGCCTATGCGCCGGAAGAGCTTATCGCAGGCAAACGGTTTGTCGATCTCCTGACCGTAGGCGGCAGGATGTTCTTCGAGACGCATTTTAATCTTCTGCTTCGCGTTCAAACGTCAGTTGAAGAAATCGCGTTGGACTTCGTTAGGAAGGATGGCACCATCTTGTCCACGCTAGTAAACGGACGACAACAGCCAGAAGGCAATGGTCTGCCGGCCCTCAACCGATTTGCTGTCATCAATGCAACCGAACGTCGTCGCTATGAGCGTGAGTTGCTAACGACCCGCGATCTTCTTCGTACTACGCTGTCAAGCATTGGTGATGCGGTAGTTTCGACCGACGTTAGGGGCTGCATCACCTTTATGAATCCAGTGGCAGAACAACTGACTGGATGGTTTGAGGACGATGCACGAGGAAAACCTATTCAGGAAGTTGTCGTGCTGGTCCAGGAAGGTACTACCACCACAATTGAAAACTCAGTTTTGCCCGCGATCAGAGTCGGCGAAAGCGTGGGTTTGACAAATCACACCTCCCTAATTGCCAAAGATGGGCGCTGCATTGCAATCGATAACGGCGCTTCTCCCATACGAGACGAAAGTGGGGGCGTTGTTGGCGGAGTTCTCATTTTCAGGGACATCTCGAAACAGCGGGCGACTCAAAAGGAACTTGCCGAAGCTCAAGCTTTGGCCCAGGCCATGATCGCCAAGCTTGAGCGGTCAAATGAAGATCTTTCCCAGTTTGCCGCGGTTGCCTCGCATGATTTGCGATCACCGTTAAACAACATCATGCAATTCGCTCAACTTCTGGAAGGTCGCCACGGCGGTGAATTAGGCGAGGGCAAAGAGCTTCTGAAATTCCTCATAGCATCCGCCAAGCGCATGGGCGCTTTGATTGAAGACCTGCTTCGATACGCACGGATCACTTCGAATCTGCCAGTTACAAGCGAACCTGTTAACGCAAACGTCGCTATCGATACTGCAATCGAGAATCTACAGGCAAGCATGACCAAGGCGGACGCCGTGGTAACGCATGATGTCTTGCCAAGAGTCATATTAGAACAGACCCATCTGGTCCAGATCTTTCAAAACCTTATCGGCAATGCGATTCATTATCGCGGTCGAGAAGCGCCTCGAATTCATGTTGGTGTTGCAGATCAAAGGGACATGTACAACTTCTCATGCTCTGACAATGGAGTGGGTATTGCACCTGATTACCAAGCTCAGATTTTTGAGCCGTTCAAACGATTGCATGGGGCCGACCGGCCAGGTAGCGGCATCGGGCTAGCTATATGCAAACGGGTGGTGGAACGATCAGGCGGAAAAATCTGGGTGGAGTCCCAGGTTAACGAGGGTTCGACGTTTTACTTTACGCTTCCAAAACCTTCCTCGGTCGTCAAAGAGTCTTAATCGTTTGGCATCCGCAAAAGACCAAGAAGCGTGCAATCAGCAGGGACATAAGGGTTGACTTTCTTTACTGAGGTGTAAGGGCGAAGCACTTTATGATGCCCAGAGCGAGGGGGGCTGGCAAGCCGATAGTTTCAGAGGGTTACGCCGAGGCGGAATGGGTGAGGGGGGCGACGAGGGAGAGGGAGCGGGCCCAGTCTCGCTCGACGATGAAGGTGACGTTGTCGCCTTCGCGGATGGGACGCGTGTTTTCGGCGACGCGGAAGGGAAACAGTTCACGGGCATGGGGGTCGCGGACGTAGCCGACGCCCAGTATTTCGTTGAGACGGATGATTTCGCCAGTTCGTTGATTCATGACAACCTCAGAGTAGGGCACGGCGAGCGTGGGCGTGATCCCCAAATGGTACCGAAGATTTATGTGACCTAAGGGCGGGCCTTAGTACAGGGAGCGTTAGGGCGGAGGTACTAGCGAGTGGAGGACGTGCGAGCGCTATCGGGACGGGCGGTGTAAGTGCCGCCGAGCCGGTGCATGGCGGTGCGGTAATCTACCGTCGCTACGGCGGAGATCTGCTCCTTGCCGGTGAGGGTGAGCGTATGTTGCTCGGTAGCGCCACCGGTAGGGTCGGCCACGGTGAAGACGAGGCCTTGGTCAGTTAAGCGGCAGGTGGCGGTGCGGCGGGCGGAGGACCAGGCACCATTGTCGGCGTTTAAGCGAAAGACGCCAGAGCAGGCGTCGGCTTCGGGCTTCAGCTCGAGCTCAAAAGTGGC
>JAYTYG010000123.1:0-8834 GCA_043742585.1 Spartobacteria bacterium | reverse complement strand
GGTGAGCTTGCGGCGATGGCCGACGGTGCGATGGTAACCCTTCCGGCGCTTGTATTTGTAAGCGATTACTTTCGGCGCCTTGATCTGAGCCACCACTTCGGCCACAACCGACGCGCCGTTGAGCGCCTCGCCCAGGGTGATGGTTTCGTCATGCGCCACGAGGAGCACTTCGGAAAAGGTGTGAACGGCGCCAGCCTCGACTTCGAGTTTCTCGACTTCGATCACGTCGCCTTGCGCGACTTTGTATTGTTTGCCGCCGGTTTTGAAAATTGCGTATGCCATAAAAGGTGCTCCTGAAAAAGGGACGGCGAAGCTGCCACGGAACCCACAGACTGCCAAGGACTTTTTCGCTGAAATTTCACCCTCACATGCATCAGGCCCCCGCCGCAGCTCAGAATCGGGCCCCATTCCCTTAACCGCCGCCCAAATAACACTCGCGGACCTGGGGATTATTGCGCAAAGCCGCCGACTCGTCTTCGAGGATGATCCGGCCAGTCTCAAGCACGTAACCGCGAGCGGATATCTCCAGCGCCAAATTGGCATTTTGCTCCACCAACAACACCGTGATGCCCAGCTCCCGGTTGATCTCAACGATCTTTTCAAAAATCGTCCGCACCAAAATCGGCGCGATCCCCAGGGACGGCTCATCCAGCATCAAGCACTTGGGCTTACTCATGAGCGCCCGGCCAATGGCGAGCATCTGCTGCTCGCCCCCGGAAAGGGTCCCAGCCGTCTGTTTTGCACGCTCCTTGAGCCGGGGGAAAATGCCGAAAATATAATCCAAATCCTTGGCGAACGCCGCCCGGTCCCGGCGCAAATAAGCGCCCATGAGCAGATTTTCCATCACACTGAGATTGGCAAAAACCATGCGCCCCTCGGGCACATGCGCCAGGCCGCGCGCCACAATTTTATGAGGAGGCAGATTAGCGATCTCCTCGCCTTCATACAGAATCGAACCGGCCGCCACCGGCACCAAACCGGAGATGGCGCGCAGCGTGGTGGACTTCCCCGCTCCGTTCGCGCCGACCAAAGTAACGATGCTGCCGCGCGGCACGTTCAGGCTAAGCCCGTGCAGGGCGCCAATGGTGCCGTAACGCACCTCCAATCCCCGGACCTCAAGCATCGACAGCCTCCTTCCCCAAATACGCGGCAATCACCTTCGGATTCTTCTGAATCTCGCCCGGCGTGCCATCCGCGATCTTCTCCCCGTAATCCAGGACCGCAATCCGCTCGCAAATCCCCATCACCACTTTCATGTCGTGCTCGACCAATAAAACCGCCAGCCCGAACTTTTCCTGCGTAAACCGGATCAGCTTCATGAGCTCGATTTTTTCGGTCGGATTCATCCCCGCCGCCGGCTCATCGAGCAGGAGCAGCTTGGGCCGGGTCGCGAGCGCCCGCACAATCTCCAAGCGCCGCTGATCGCCGTAAGGCAGGCTCCGGCACATCGTATCGCGCTCATCGCTCAGCCCGAAGATCTCCAGCAACTCCATCACCTGCGCCGTCACCTCCCGCTCCTCCCTGGCGAATCCCGGGCCGCGCCACAGAGCGTGCGCGATGCCGTGGCTGAGATGCATGTTGCAGGCGCAACGCACGTTATCAAAAACCGTCAGCGAACCAAAAAGCCGGATATTTTGAAAAGTGCGGGCAATACCGCGGGCGGTGATCCTGTAAGGGCGCTGACCCAGAACAGACTTACCATCAAAGCGGATCTGACCGGCCGTGGGCTGATATACACCAGTAATAAGATTGAAGGCCGTCGTCTTCCCCGCCCCGTTCGGCCCGATCAACCCCACCAGTTCTCCGGCGGCAATATGAAAAGACAAGTCGGACACCGCCTTAAGTCCTCCGAATTGCACGGTGACCTGCGAGAGTTCAAGCAAAGGGCCGCTCATTTCCGCACCCCCACTCGAGGGCGCACACCCGCGCGCCGACCCAGCCCGCCAAAGAGCCCCTGGGGACGGGTCAACATCAACACGATGAGCAGCAGCGAATAGAGAATCATCCGATTCTCAGCCACGTGCTGAAGCCATTCCGGGAGCCATTGATAACGCGACACCGACCTCAAAAACTCCGGTAAAATCGTCAGCAACGCCGCCGCAAAACACACCCCGGCAGTATTGCCCATGCCGCCGAGGATCACCATCACCACAATGTCCACCGAGCGCAGAAAGTTGAAGCCTTCGGGATGAATGAACTGCTTGAAATGCGCGTAGAGGCCCCCGGCGATGCCGGCAAAAAAAGCGCTCAGCACAAAGGCCAGGACCTTGTATTTCGTGGTATTAATCCCCATCGCTTCAGCCGCAATTTCATCATCGCGCACGGCGAGAAAACCCCGGCCATAAGTCGAGTTAACCAGATTCACCACGACATACACCGTCAGCGCCGCGAAGCCGAACGTCCAAAAAAAGTTCGTATACTGAATCATCCCACCCAGGCCGCGCTGGGCGCCCAGGGGCTCGGCATTTTGGATGACCCCCTTGATAATCTCGTTGAAGCCCAAGGTGACAATCGCCAGGTAATCGCCCTTGAGCCGCAGGGACGGCACGCCCACCAGCAAACCGGCGATCGCCGCCGCCAGCCCGCCCGACAAAAGCGCCCCCATAAATACGGTAGTTGTTCCCAGCACGCCGCTCCCCAGCGCATAACCGAACTGCAGCGAAAGATACGAGGAACCGTAAGCGCCCACCGCCATGAACCCGGCGTGCCCGAGCGAGAACTGCCCGGTGTAGCCGTTCACCAGATTGAGGCTGCAGGCCAGGATCACGCTGATCCCGATTCCGAGCAGGATATCGTAATAATAAGAGTAGCCGTTGAGGAGCGAGAGCGCCTGCCCCTGCGCATCGTGAATCTGGAGATGACTCAAGGCCCAGGAAACCAGTCCGAAAAATCCCAGGACCACCAGGAAAATGAATTTGGGTTTGAGCGCCATCAGACTTTCTCCCGTTCCGAAGCGCCGAGCAGCCCGGTGGGTTTCACCAGCAAAATAAGAATCAACACACCGAAAACAATCGGGTCACGGTAAGTGGGGCTCACGTAACCCACTACCAGCGCCTCGATCAGCCCGATGAGCACCCCTCCCAGCGCGGCTCCCGGCAGGTTGCCTATCCCGCCCAGCACCGCCGCCACAAACGCCTTGAGCCCCGCATTCACCCCCATCAACGGATCAATCGACGGCTGTTGAATCGAAATCAAAATACCGGCCGCCCCCGCCAGCGCCGAGCCGAGCCCAAAAGTAAACGAGATGACCGAGTCGTTGTTGATCCCCATGAGGGAAGCGGCCGTTGGGTTGAATGACACGGCGCGCATCGCCATCCCCATCCGCGTCTTCATCACCACATGGCGCAACCCGAAAAGCAGCACCAAGGTTACTCCAAAAACCATCACCTGCCCGACCGTAAAGGTCAGCGCCGAAAGCGCCCCCCACGACTCAGGAATCTCCAGCGCATGATCCAGCACGATCTCAGGAAACGACTTCGGCTCCGCCCCGAAAACAAATTGCCCGGCGTTCTCCAGAAACAACGACACCCCGATCGCCGTGATCAGCACCGTGAGCTTAGGGCGTTCCCGCAGCGGCCGGTAACAAAGCCGCTCGATCATAATCCCGATCGCCGCGCAAGCCGCCATGGCCAGCAACAGCACCGCCGCCGCCCCGACATACGAAGGGCCGCCCCCGAAGAACTTCAGCGTCTTTGGCCCGGCATAGAGGCCGACAAAAGCGCCGAGCATAAACACATCGCCATGCGCGAAATTAATAAAGCGCAGCACACCGAACACCATCGTGTAACCGAGGGCAATCAAGGCATAGATCGAACCCTGGGCAAAGCCGTTGATGAGTTGCTGAAGAAATTCGATCAACCGAAAGAGTATTTTAAAGAGTGATACTAAAGAGCCAGGCTATTTCGCCCCGCTATTCCGCCCCGGGCCAGCAGCCCCCGGATCAGGGAGCAACGGTTTCCACGAACTTAAACCCGCCCTCGGCGATGGACAAAATCACAGCGGGCTTTTGCGCGTTGCGCTTCTCATCGAGCGTGATCAGGCCGGTGATGCCGGGATGCCCCTTGGTCGCAGCCAGCGCCTCGCGCAACTTCTCCGAATCCGTGGTCCCCGCGCGCTTGATCGCTGCGGACAGAATCATCGCACTGTCATAACCCAATGCCGCCATATCGTCAGGCACGGCGCCGTATTTGGCTTTGTATTTGGTCACAAACCCCTGGGTGAGCTCCGACTTGTCGTCCGCCGAAAAGTGGCAGGAGAAAAACGAGCCATCCAACGCAGTCCCGGCCACCTTCAAGAGCGAGTCGCCCACCCACCCATCGCCCCCGAGCAGCGGCACCTTGATGCCCAGCAACTTGGCCTGACGCGCGATCAACGCCACCTCGCCGTAATAGCCAGGCACAAAAACCGCATCCGGCTTGGCCGCCTTGATCGACGTGAGCTGCGCCTTAAAGTCCTTGTCGCCAGTGGCATACTTCTGGTCCTTGACGATTTCGCCGCCGTTGGCCGTGAAGTTTTTCACGAAAAACTCTCCCAACCCCACTGCGTAATCCTGTTTCACATCGATCAAGACCGCCACCTTCTTATAACCCTTGGAGAGCGCGAACTTCGACATCACCGTCCCCTGAAACGGATCGATAAAGCAGACCCGGAAAATGTAATCCCCCACCTCGGTCACCTTCGGATTGGTCGAAGCCGGCGAAATCATCGGCACCTTGTTTTGCTGACAAATCGGAGCCGCTTCGAGGGATTTGGACGAGGCCACTTCGCCGAGCACCGCGATCACTTTATCATGAGAAATCAACTTCCTCACGATCGTCGCGGGCTGACCTGCCACCGATTGATCGTCCTCGGTGACGAGCTTGAACTTCTTTCCTAGCACGCCGCCCGCCGCATTGAGCTCCTCGAAAGCCAAGGCCGTGCCTTTATGCGCAGACTGCCCGAAACTGGCGCTGCCGCCCGTCAACGAGGCGAACTCACCGACGAGAATTTCGTCCTGCGCCCAGAGTGAAGTGGAGGCGAGCAGAAGCGCCGCTGCAGATTTGAGAAGATTGGGGATCATGGGGAAAAGAATTTAAAAAATCGGGCGGACTGTATGAAGGGAGATCGGGCGGTTCAACAGCCAATGTGTCCTTTATATGCCCTTTAAAAGCGTTGCCCCCATAGCGCATCGGCAGCCCAGAGGCCCTGTCGCGGCGCGGCTCGCCCAAAAGCGAGCCTTGGACAGATCCTCGGAATGGGCTAAGCTTAGCACGAGGAGTTGCCATTCTCCGCCAACTCCAGCCGCCGCGACCTTCAGCCGTGCGGCAAAAAGACTCAACCGATCCTGGCTCATGAGAAAAAAAATCCTTCATTCCTCCGCGTTCCTGGCTTCGTCGATCGCCGCGCTGGTGCCCCAAGCGCAAACCCTCGCGGCCGAGCCCGGCAGCTACGCGAAGAAACTCAGGGAATCCATCTTGGTTGACCCGACCCTGCCGGCGAGCGACGGCTTGGGCCAGGTGGACCCGCCCAAGGGCGTTGCGCCGCAGTACCCGTGGAAACAGCGAATCGTGACGACCACATTTTGGATCGGGGAACAGCCCACCAAAAACAATCCTGTGCCCAACCAGACGAGTTCTTGGGACACGAATTGGGCGAAAAACTACGGGGGCACGGACAGCCCCACCAACCGCGCCAACTACCTACCCGCCAGCTTCGTTCCCCGCCAAAACCCGTTTTACGTGGCGCTCCCCTACAATGACGTCACCCGGGCCGGGCACAAACCCGAAGCCGCAAGCGTGATCCCATGGTTTAAAAAGGCGTATCAAGGCCCCGGGAAAACCGTCCTCAAAGACCGCTGGATTGCCATACGTTTCAACAACCGCGTTTGTTATGCCCAATGGGAAGATTGCGGCCCCTTCCGCACCGACCATTGGCAATACGTCTTTGGCAATGAGCGCCCAAAACCCAATCTTAACAAGGGCGCCGGACTCGATGTCTCCCCCGCCGTGCGCGATTTCCTGGGGATGAACGACACCGACGTGACCGACTGGAAGTTCATGGAATTCGAGGAAGTGCCGGCAGGCCCCTGGGCCAATCATGGGGACAACAACACATTCGTCCTCAACCGCAGGGCCAGCGAGACCCGAGTCGCCCGGCTCAAGCTCAAGTAACCCGGCGGCGCTTAAAGGGGGCGCTCGCTTAGAACGGCGCTCAGAGTGTGCTTGGCGCCGGCCGCCAAAGTCACCCGATTGTCAGCGGCGTTGGCGCTCTCCACGCAGATCATCGTGGGCCATTCCTCATCCCCGAAATCCGCCATGGCCTTGGCTTTCGCCATCCACGGGCTCCACACCACGGTGCTCTCGGAGCCTTCCTTCGCGATGGAAATCTGCCGGGACAATCCGGGATCATTCACCAGGCAGGTCGCGCGGGTGTTCAGATAGACCCGATCGGTTTCGCCGGTAATCAGGAGCGGCTCGGCGGATTGCGTTTTACGGGTGGCGGCATCGACCTTGTCGATATATTCGATGCCATCAAGGCCAACAACAGGCGTCGAACGCACGTCACTTACACTGAAGTAGCTATGCAACGCGTTCTCGAAAGTAAACGGCGCGCTGGATGTGTTCCCTACTTCAAGCGAGACCCGCAGATCCCAGCCAATGACGACCGTGTAGCGCAGCGCGAATGCGTGCGGCCAATTTTCTAAAGTCTGCGCACTTTCGTTCAGCGTCAGGACCAGCGTCACCACTTCCTCCTCGCACTTTAACGATTCCACAGTCCACGCGGTGGTTCGCGCAAAACCATGGGCTGGCGCCTGGGGATTTTCCGGCAACCCGCCAAACCAGGGGAAAATCAGCGGAATACCGCCCCGAATGGCTTTACCGGGCGCCAGATGGGTGGCTGCGCTCATGAAAAGCAGGGGTGGCTGGCCCGCCTTTTGGTAATGAGCCACATGGGCGCCGTGCAGATAGACCCTCGCCTGCGCCAACGGGGTTTTAACAACAACGCTGGTCAAGCCGCCTTCTGTAAATTCAAACCAGGCGCAATCTGGGATTTCAAGCGAGCAAAGGAAATCGGAATTAGAGGACATGCGCGCGACGCTAGAATCAGGCGAGGCGGGGACCAAGGAAATTGGAACGGCGCGCTTGGGGGGCGTTAGGAATTATGAAGGATGAATTATGAAGTATGAATGCAGAAGGAAGAGAAGCTTCGAGATTAACGGCACCTGCGTTCTCCGAATCTTCATCACTCATCCTTCATCCTTCATCCTTCATCCTTCATCCTTCATCACGCATCACTCATAATTCGGACGCCTTTTGAGCTGAGCTTTTAAAGAATCCGAGATGCGCCCGCGCTGGCGCTGGCCGCAGATGACGAGTTGATATTCGCCGGGTTTATGCTGGAGCGTTCAGATTGCCGTGGATAAGGTCCGCGCGCGTCCGAAGTCCTTGAATCAGAGCCCGTCCTCAAGCAAACGGCCGCAGGAGTTACACCCCCCATCCTTCCGCTGTGTTGCACCGTGAGTGAATTCCCCTCCCCCCCAAAAAAAGCCCGCCACCGTGGTCGGAGCAAAATTGGCAAATCCTTGATTGCGGCGTTGTGCGCTGCGCTCGTCGCTTGGTCGATTTGGTTCCGGCATGAGGTGGCCCAAGATGGCCGGGAGGCGCAGGACCGTGCGGAAAGCTGGGATCTGGTCGTGCGGCGATCGTCCGAATTGAGCCGGGAGTTAACCTCGATTTACGCAACCACGTTCCAGGAGGCAGCTGACTCGCGTGATTTCCAATCCGGACGGCTGTCCCGGGCCGCGTTCAACCGGGGATTTCTGGAGTTCCGGGTGGAAGCGGAAAATCGGGCGGCGTTGTCGGAGGGCGCGAAAGTGAGCGAGTGCCTGGAGGAAATGGAGAGCCGGGTGGCGGATTTTTTCAAGCAGGTTGAGGCGCCTGCAAACGTTACTGAGGGGGACGCCGTGGCGGAGCCGTCTGCGCAATTGAAGAACGTGGCGCGCTGTTTTATCGCCGCGACCGAGGCCAGTGAAAAAGTCCGCGCAGTGGTCCTGGCCATAGCGCTGCAACGGGCGCAAACCCAATTGCAGGCGGCGCAACAAATCGAGTTCTGCGACTATGGGCTGGCGGGACTGCTATTGATGTCGGTGGCGGGCACCACGTTTTTTCTCTACCGACTGGCGCGCACGATTCGGGATGAACTCTTTGAGAAAGCGCATCTTGAAGACCGGCTGAGCGAGACCGACTCGAAGTATCGCCTGATATTTGACAATGCCATTGAGGGAATTTTCCAGACCACCCCGGCCGGGCGTTTTATTACCGTCAACGAATCACTATCACGAATGTACGGGTATTTATCCCCGGCACATCTGATTGAAAGCATTTCCGATCTCGCCTCCCAGCTTTATGTGGATCCCGCCCGGCACCAGGCCTTGCTGGAATCGCTGAGCGAAGATGGGGTGGTCTCGTGCTTCGAACTCGAGGTGCTCCGCGCCGATGGACAGTTGATGTGGGTGCGCGAAAACGTGCGGGCGGTGCGCGATTCGGGCGGCACCTTGGCGTATTTGCAGGGCACCGTGGAGGACATCTCCAACCGGCGCTGGAGTGAGCAGAGGCGCCGACTGCAATACGCCACCACACGGATACTCAATGAAGTGGCGACGGTGGCTGCCGCACGCCCGAAAGTCCTCCAGTTGGTTTGTGAAACACTCGAGTGGGATCTCGGCGCGGTTTGGGCCGTGGACGCCGAGGGCGGCCTGCTGCGCTGCATGGAAATTTGGCATCGGCCGAATCTTGACGTCACAGAATTTGAGTTAGCCAACTGCCGAACCAACTGCACGGCCACGCGGGGGTTGG
>JAYTYG010000122.1:0-1883 GCA_043742585.1 Spartobacteria bacterium | reverse complement strand
CATCTATGGTTCGCGCCCCGCCGCCATCGCTGCCGAGGGCCCGACGAAATTACAGCCCAAGGGACCGGGCCGCGACAAGGTCGAATCCCCCTACGGCGCAGCGGACATCCGTTTCACCACCTCCAAGGATGGCAAGACGCTCTATGCCATCGCTCTTGGTTGGCCGGAGCAAGGGTCGTGGACCATTCAATCGCTGGCCAGCAACGCGGGCCTGCTTACCAACGACGAGATTTCGGACGTTCGCCTGCTCGGCTCTGCGGAAAAGCTAAAGTGGAAACAAACCGCTACCGGTCTGGAAATTGTCGCCCCGCAGCAGCGCCCCTGCGAACACGCTTACGTGTTCAAACTCACTACGGCATCGTTGCTTCACTGATCCTTGCCCGCTTTTTTCATGCCCCTCACCCACGCTCACGCTGGGCACCCAGACGGTCCGCCTGCCGAGCGACCTAATCGCACCATCAAATCATCAACCACTCCATGAAAGCCGCCCGATTTTCACCCCTTGTTTTTCTTTGCCTGACCCTGTTCGCCAGACCCGTCGCGGCGGCGACTGCGCTCGCTCCTCTCTTAGCCGGACCTCCCGGCGTGGAGCGCACCTACCTCACCACTGCCGGGGGTGTCGCATTAAAGTTTTTTCAATTTTCACCCGTTGAACTTACGACCACTCCGCGCCCGGCGGTCGTCTGGATTCACGGCGGCGGTTGGACGGGAGGTGGCCTCGATGGTTTCATGCCGCACGCGTGCTATGTGGCCTCACGCGGAGCCGTCGGTTTTAACATCGAATATCGCCTTTTAAAACCCGACGGACCCTTCATTGGCGATTGTATCGCGGATTGTAAATCGGCCATCCGCTACATCCGCGCCCATGCGAAAGAATTGGGAGTCGATCCTGCAAAGATCGCAGTTGCTGGCGACTCTGCGGGCGGACATTTGGCGGCAGCTTTAGGCACATTAAATGGCTTCGACAATCCTGGGGACGACCTATCAGTGAGTGCGCGCCCAGATGCGATGCTTCTCTTCAATCCCGTGCTCGATCTCACCGAGGGAAACTGGATTCGCTCTGCCAATGCGGGCGTGGCACTGGCGGATAAAAAATCACCGCTGCCAACTTCGGAAAAAGAAGTAGCCGTAGCGCGATCCCTTTCGCCCGGACTCCACGTTCTACCTGGCCAGCCGCCGACATTACTGATGCACGGTGCCGACGATAAAGTCGTTCCTGCGGCACAATCCCAACGCTTCGCTGAGGCGATGAAGCTCGCTGGCAATCGCTGCGAGCTAACACTACTCCCTAACACCGGACACGCTTTTGCCGTCGCCTATTATAAATCACCGGAGTCTGTCGTGGTGGATGTTCTACGGACTTCCGATCGCTTTCTAACATCACTTGGCTGGTTCACCGGCGAGCCTACTTTAGAAATTTCCAGCCCGCCTGCTTGGGAGCCCAAACACTAAGACATGAACGCGCCAGTTATGCGACTCTCGGACAACGGAAACGGGACGTTCACGAACCCCGTGATCTTCGCCGATTACCCGGACCCGGATATGATTCGAGTCGGCGAGGACTTCTACATGGTGAGTTCGTCTTTCACCGATGCTCCAGGAATTCCCGTTTGCCATTCGCGCGATCTGGTAAACTGGAAGATCATTGGCCATGCCTATAATCGTCTGCCAGAAACGAATCCGGCCTACTCGATGTTAGACGGGCAAGTAGCCTATCGCGGCGGAAGCTGGGCACCGTCGATCCGTCATCGCGCGGATGGTTTTTATATCGCATTTAATACACCTGCGGAAGGCTTCTGCATCGCTCATTCCGCAAAAGCGGAGGGCCCGTATGAGCTCACTTGGTTCGGCGGACACGAACTCTACGACCCCGGTTTGTTTTT
>JAYTYG010000121.1:0-4943 GCA_043742585.1 Spartobacteria bacterium | reverse complement strand
AAGTTTCTTACGGTGAGGCTGGAAGCCTGATGAAATCAAGGGGGGCTCCCAAAAGGCACTACAAAACCCTCATGCCGGCAGCTCGGATTTCACGGGCGGAAACGCCCTCTTCCAGTCGATCCCAAGAAGGTCGTACACCCGCTGCTGCTCGGCGTCGGGCAGGCTGGGTTTGCGGATCTGGAGGATTCGGCCGTCCTTGAGTTTGAGCCGGGTGCTCACCACGCTGTGGGTGCGCAGCAGCCGCACAATCGTGCTCCACTCCCGGAGATCGCCCTGCCTTTGGAAATGCTCCCGCACCCAGATCAACAGGTGATAGGCCAGCACGGTGATGAAAATATGCCCATCCACACGCCCCTCGAGTTGATGGAAATTGGGCCGCAGCCCCAGTGAGCTCTTGAGCATTCGGAAACCGGCTTCCGCCTTGAGCAGGGTCATATAAAGCGCCCAAAGCTCAGCGGCCGACAGCGTTTGATCAGTCTTCAAAACATAGTCGCCGCAAAGACTGACCGCGTCTTCCATGGCTGCCTCGTTACGCACAGCCAACAACCCGCCGTCTTTATGGCTGAGCTTGTAAAAGCGTTGCACCTTCGGATGCTTCTTTTGAAGCGCCCCGATCCTGCGCTCGATGATGCTCGCCCGCCGCAGCCGCCCTTTGCCAATGAGTTCCCGCAGGGCTTTTACATCAGCAAGAAAACGCTCCTCCGCCTTTGAAATCATCGCCTCCTCCTTGAATCGCCGCTGCGCACTGCGGCACAGCACGAGCCGGCTATCCTCATCCTCCGGATCCACGATCCTCTTCACCTCGATCTTTTGCTCAGCCTCGCGTCCCGCGAGCTCCTCAAACTCCCCCGACGCAAACGATTGCGCATATTTAGCGCGGCTCCCACGAGTGACATTTATGATGTAACTGTAGCTACGCTCTTTAAGCAGCTCGATATTAGCCTTCGAGGCAAAGCCCGCATCCAGGATGACCACCGGCTTGCAGCCATCCTTGATGATTTCGAGCCGATTAAGCATCAGCTCCAGCGTTTTAGTATCCGCGATATTCCCTTCGAACACCTCATGGGCAAGCGACAGCCCTCGTTCATCAAAAGCCATGCCGATCGCCACCTGCCTGCAATCATTGCGTTTCTGCTTGTTCTTGCCGTGGAGCGCCTTCGGATTGCTTTGGCAAAGGCCTTCGAAGTGCGAGTTGGTCACATCATAAAGGATGACCTTGCGAGTGAGTGAAAACAGATCCGCCTCCCGAGTGCGCAGCTTTTCCTCAATGACCGCGCGGTGCTCCATCAACTCGTCGCTCGTGCGGTAGAGTCGATCCCTGGCGGTTTTGGTAATGCGCATTCCGAGCAGCTCAGGCAGCGCCGTGCGATGCGACCACTCGATGAGCGCCCACTCACTCAGCGGCTCGATCAGCCGGTTGGCCACCATCAACTGCGCGGTGGCGATCGCGCTGGCATTGAGCCCGAGCGCCTCGAGCATCGGCGTCAACCCCAGCTTCTCCCAGGCTTCCAGCGCCACGAGCTGAGGCCCGAGCTCCACCACCTGATCGGTCTCGATTTCATCAAGGAGCACCCCATCGACTGTTGAAGCGCCGAGCGGCGCGGCTGCCTTTGAGCGCCCTGCGAGCGCGACGATGCGAGCCACCCACGCCGAGGCTTCGCTGGAAAGCTCCTCCGCGAACAACTCTTGCGCGCCTTGCAATCGGCGCTCGACGGCTTGAGCGATTGCGCGCTTCTCGCCCTCGGGCAGGTGGGCATCCCCGAGCGAGGCGATCACGCGCTGGCGGGGCTGGGCCTGTTCATCGCGATAGGATTGGACGAGCTGCACCAGAGGGGTGCCCTTGATGGACTTGGTTCGGAGAAACACGCCCACGAGAATAGCTGCCTTTCTTGGGAAATCCAGCGCCCCCTAAATAATTAGGCACTACAAATGGGATTTTCAAACCTCGCATCGTTGATTATCAACGACTTACGCAAATAACACCCGCGAATAAACCGATAAAATACGGATTTTGCCCGGGCTTTTGAGAAACTCGGGTTAAGTGGGGTAACAGGAAGAGGAAGTGACAGGGTGAGCCTTCGAATTCTCATCATTCATACCTCATAACTTCCCCTTCGACCGGCCCGCGCTCAATCCGGCCCTTCTGAATCTTTGCGCGCGTTAAATCCTCAAGAATTGAGATGCGATCACCGAATATTTACAAACGCAACAAAGTAGAACTAATAGCGGACGGAATACGCGCCAATAAAAGGCTCATTGGGAAATGGTTCTATATTGTGCGCAGTGAAATACAGGCGCAGATATAGCCATAGACAGGCAAGGCTTCCGCAGTCGGCCAGCGCAACAACCCGGCCAGGGGCACAGCTCCGATTCTTTACAAGCCCAGCTCAAAAGGCGTCCGAAGGATGAAGCCTCGGAGAACGCAGGCGCCGTTAAGCCCGAAGCCAGGCTTCTCTTTATTCATCCTTCATCATTCATCCTTCATAATTCCTCAAAGGTTGCGCCCGGGATCGGCGGGTCAACTTTGGAGGTCAGATCCACGCGCGCGGCGCCTCAATAATCGTTGATCAGCTTGCGGATCGCCTCGTCGCAAGCCGTTTGGGCGTCGGGACTATCGGCGTTTGCCGCCGCCACAAAAGCCGTGTTCCGGCCCGGGCCCAGCCACATGACAGCGTAAAACATCGCATTCTCGCCGTTATGCATCAGCGTGATGCCGCCCGCCCAGCGCCGCTTCGTCACCGACCAGCCCATCGCATACGTCTGCCCAGGCGGCGGCGTGTGCAGGATCTTGAAGGACTCCGCCTTTAAGAGCCGACACTCGCCGATCGCGCCCGCCACGTGCCAGTTCGCGTAAGTGGCGAAATCCGCAATGGTGCAGTGCACGGCGGCGGCAGGCCCGATGGCCGGCGGATTGTCCGCGTCCAGGCCCGGAGGCACAGGGACATAAGGCGCGTCATAACCGCGATGCCCCCAGGGTTGATCCAGTTGCCCCATCGACGACGGCGGCCCGAACCCCGCGTTCGTCATCCCCAGGGGCTCAAAAAGCCGATGCCGCAGCAGATTTTCCCAGCTCTCGCCGCTCACCCTTTCCATGATCGCCCCAACGATGGCGTATCCGCAATCGGAGTAAACCCAGCGAGCGCCAGCGATATAAGCGGGGTCCCGGGCCAGCAATCCGCGGACTAAAGCGTAACGTTGTTCAGTGGGTGAGCCGCGCTGAGCCAGCGCCGCTTTCCACAGACCGGCCGGCGGATCTGCCGGCGCGCCGCCGCGGTGCATCAAAAGTTGGTCGACTCGCACATTGCGCCAGCCGGGTTCGATGCGGTCGCCCAGCTCCGGGAAAATCTCTCCAATGGTGCTGCCCCAGCTCAGCTTGTGCTCCTCCACCAGCATCGCCGCCACCGATGCCGTCATCGATTTCGTGCAGGAACCCAGATGCCATTTGTCCTCCAAGGTCACCGGCACCGGGATCCGCACATTGCGAAATCCGGAAGCGCCGAGGGCGACGATTTTGCCTTCATCGACCACGGCGGCAGCCAGGGCGGGAATGCCATTTTCCTCGCGGATCCGTTCGAGCTGCTTGGAGATGTCATCGGGGGCGGCAAAAACGGTCGCCGCCAAAGCGAAAAAAATTGAGCCCGATACAAACGACGTCATTCACAAATTACCAGAGCGCAGGAAAGGCCGATGCACAAGCGCCTGGTGTTCAAATCGGAGGAAAGCGGTGACGCATGTAACAAGTTTGCGACAGGCAAGGTGCAGCCAGCCAGCAGCTTGCAACGCGTAAAAAACCGCCTAGGGTCCAGCACCTATCCTATGAGCACCGCCAGCGTTGAAACGCCCTCCGCCACACAACTGAGCCAGCTTGAGCAGCTCAAAACGTTCACCAAAGTTGTCGCCGACACTGGCGACTTCGAGTCCATGCGCTCTTTCCATCCGCATGACGCCACTACCAATCCCAGCTTGATTCTGCAGGCTGCCACCAAGCCCGAATACGCTTTCATCCTCGATAAAGTCATCGCCGACCGCAAGGGCTCGGGCTTGACCGGCGCCGCGCAGATCGAAGACGTGATCGATAACGTTCTCGTCGCGTTCGGGCTCGAAATCCTGAAAATCGTCCCCGGCCGCGTCTCCACCGAGACCGATGCCCGGTTGTCCTTCGACACCCAGGGATCGATCGATAAAGGCCGTCAGCTCATCGAGCTTTACGCCAAGGCGGGCATTTCCAAGGACCGGGTGCTGATCAAGATTGCGTCGACCTGGGAAGGCATCAAAGCCGCCGAGGTTCTGGAAAAAGAAGGCATTCATTGCAATCTTACCCTGCTCTTCTCGATGGCTCAGGCTGTCGCTTGCGCCGAGTCCAAGGTGCAGCTCATCTCCCCTTTCGTCGGCCGCATTTACGACTGGTACAAGGCCGCCATGAAGCGCGATTACACCGGCGCAGAGGATCCCGGCGTGATCTCCGTGGCCGCCATTTTCGATTACTACAAAAAGTTCGGCCACAAGACCGAGGTCATGGGCGCCAGCTTCCGGAACGTCAGCCAGATCGTGGAATTGGCCGGATGCGATCTTTTGACCATCAGCCCTGATCTACTGGCCAAGCTTGCGGCCAGCAATGAGCCCGTGGTGAAGAAGCTCGATGCCGCAGCCGCCATGGCTAAAGACATCGCGCCGCTGCATCTCGACGAGAAGACGTTCCGTTTCCTCCTCAATGAAGACGCGATGGCGACGGAGAAGACAGCGGAAGGCATCCGCAAGTTTGCCGCCGACATCGTCAAGCTCGAGAAAGTCATCGCCGCGAAGTTGCAATAGCCGCGCCGCCGCGAAAGCGGACGACTGATATTTAAACAAAGCGCTGCCGGAAGTCATTCCGGCAGCGCTTTTTTGGGTGCCGGGGTGCCGGGGCACCAGCTGCTACCGTCCTCGCTTTCCCACGTTCCGAC
>JAYTYG010000120.1:0-2471 GCA_043742585.1 Spartobacteria bacterium | reverse complement strand
GCCAAAACCTGACGAAATCTCCGAGCCGCGCCCATGTGCTCATTGTGGAAGATGACTCCAACGCGCGCCAACTGATCGGCGCGGCGATGAAAATGGTTGGGTTGCCGAGCAGTCCTGCGGCGACGCCGAGCGCGGCGCTGGAAATCCTTAAAACCACGCCCATGGATCTCATTCTCCTGGATATTGGGCTGCCCGAAATGAACGGCACAGATCTCTGCGCGCAGATCCGCACGCTGCCGCTGCACTTAAAGACGCCCATCGTTTTCCTCACCGGCATGGCCACTTTCCTCAATCGCGCCAAATCGAGCATCAGCGGCGGGAACGACTTTATCAGCAAGCCCTTTAACCTGCCTGAGCTTGGGGTGAAAGCGCTGAACTGGGTGTATAAAGGTCAATTAACAGCCCGATCTTAACGACCCCGCTTGCCTTCAGTTGGCAGCGGCCTATCGTCGCCCCCCATGCCGCAGTTCAGGTACGTAGCCCGCAATGCAGAGGGAAAGCTCATCGAATCGGTCGTCACCTGCCCGGATCGGTCGGCGGCAATCCATCACGTCGAGCGCGAGCGCTGTGTTCCGATCAAGATCCAGGAAATAAAAGACGAGCCGCCCGGCAAAGCGCCCGCCGCCCCCAAACCGACGGGGAAACCCACGGGGAAGCCCGGAGCCAAAGCGGCGAACCCTTCCAGCCCCGTCAATGCCACGGCCGACGCGCGGCCCGAGACCCTTAGCCACTCGCAGCTTTATCTTTTTACCGAGCAGCTTGCGCATTTGCTGTCTGCGGGAATGACACTGGATGAAGCGCTGGGGATCCTGGTCAAGCGGCTCAAACATCCGCGCCTGGGCAGCATCTCCAAATCGCTGCACCAAGCCTTGGTGGAAGGCCGCAGCCTCTCGCAAGCCATGCGCGAGTATCCGCGCATCTTCTCGCCGCTCTACGTGAACATGGTGTCCGCCGGTGAAGCCAGCGGCGCCCTCTCGGACATTCTCCGCCGCCTCGTGCTCCATCTCTCTGAGATCAAGGCGCTCAGGGACAAAGTCACTCAGGCCCTGATTTACCCCGCCATGCTCGTCTTCGTCGGCATCGGCCTGATCGTGGTTTTCATCAAAGTGATGATTCCCCAGCTCCTCGGGTTTTTCGAAAAAACCGGGCAGACCCTGCCTCCAGCCACCCGGCTTCTGATCAAAGCCAACGAGCTCCTGACCAACTATTGGTGGGTCGGGGTCCTCGCCGCCATCAGCCTGTTCACGCTCTTCAAAGCCCTGACCCGCTCCATCGAAGGCCGCCGCGCCTGGGACGGTTTTATTTGGAATATCCCGGTCTTCAGCGGCATTTTGCGATACCGCTACTACGCCCAATTTGGCCGGACATTGGGCACCCTGATGGAAAACGGGGTCACGCTCCTCAAAGCCCTCGAACTGCTCGAAGAAATTTCCGGCAACGAATTTGTCCGGGACAGAATGAGCAATGTGCGAAGGGCAGTGCTCGACGGCGCCACAGTGTCGGTGGCATTGGGCGAACAGAAGATCTTCCCGGAACTCTTTGTCGATATGATGGCAGTCGGGGAACAATCGGGTAAATTTGCCCAAACCATGCAGATGGTGGCCAACGTTTACGACCGGGAGCTGGATAAACAGGTGCAAATCACCTCCTCGCTGATCCCGCCGCTGGTCATGCTGGTGATTGCGGGGGTGGTGGGGCTGGTGGTTTTCGGCATTCTCAGCGCAGTCTTCAGCCTCACGTCGGGCTTGCACTAAGGCGATGGCTGGCTTACTTGCAGCCGAACGTCGTCATCGCCCCATGCCCTCTTCTTACTCCCCATTCGCCTTGGTAAAACTGGCCAAGCTCACCGCGGTCGCCGCGTTGGCTTTCACGCTCGCGGGCCGCGCCGACGCACAGGAATTGCGCATCCAACCCATGCCGTTCTCGGTGTGCCTGGACTTCCAATCCGCGTTTTTAAAAGACGGCTCCACCCTGTCCCTGCCCATCTGGATGGAATCCTTTCGCGCGACCTCCACTCCGGCCACAGAAACCGCCCCGGAGAAGACCAACTTCAGGATCCGGCTGCGCCGAATGGGCCAGCTCAACAGCGAAATCCAGATGCGCCTCTATTTCGAGGACCGGCCCGGCTTCGCGCCACAAGTGTCGGGCTGGACCGAAACCGGCAAGCAACTCTACACCGCGCCGGTCTTGGGGCACGGTCTCAACCTACCGGTGGCCGAAACGCTGAATATTACGGTCGCCGACCTCGATTATATCGATATCGATGTGACTGGAGACGGCACCACCGTGCGCAGCGCATTTCTCACCACTTTAAAAAACGCCGTGTCCCGGCAGGCCCTGGATTTTGAAACAACCCCGAACGTGGCGGATCCGTTTTCGGCCCCGAGCGCAGCGGAGCCAGGGATCGACGACCGCTATTTATTTGGCCGGGTCAAAGCGACGATCGCTCCGGAGACATTCAAGCTGACGCC
>JAYTYG010000119.1:0-3723 GCA_043742585.1 Spartobacteria bacterium | reverse complement strand
TGCCGCGCTCGCCGTAAGCTAACTGCGGCGGGATGAAGAATTGATACTTGGATCCTTCCTTCATCAATTGCACGCCTTCGGTCCAGCCTTTGATCACGTGGTTGAGCGGGAACTCGGCGGGTTCATTGCGCTTGATGGAACTGTCGAACTCAGTGCCGTCGAGCAAGGTGCCCCGATAGTGGACGACTACGGTGTCGGTGGCTTTCGGGCTTTTGCCGTCGCCTTCTTTAAGGACCTTGTATTGGAGGCCGCTGGCGGTGGTTTTCACGCCTTCGACTTTTGCGTTTGCAGCGAGAAATTTCTCGCCGGTTTCAGTGGGATTTTCAGCCATGGCCCAGAGGGGTAGCACTGCAAGCAGTGCGGCGGCGAAGATTTTCTTTGGGAAGATGCGTTTCATCCCGCGCACGCTATGCGCAAAAGGCGGCCCGACGCAATGGGCGCCATCGGCAATTCCACGCCTGCCTCGCTCTCATTCGTCGCTCTCCTCGGAGTCTCCGCCGATGGGCTCTGCGGCGATGGGCTCTGCGGCGATGATTTTATTTTCGTTTAACGTCCAACGGTAGACGGGCGTTTGGATCCCTTTCCGAAGCGTGCGCATGAGCTCAGGGGCATCCCGTTTTTGCAGGATGAATTCGGTGAGCCCCTCGGCCTGACAACTCAGCACTTTATCGTGGCCTTTGAATTCGCGTGGCTGGCCGATGGTGTGGGAAAAGCCCGGGGCGATGGGTTCAGTGGGGCGTCGGCGTTGCAGGACGAGGAAACTGAAGGGCAGGGAGCGGAGGTCGATGTTGAGTTCCTGACTGAATTGCTGCCAGCGGGCGCTTTGGAAAATCTCGCTGGGAGCATGGGCGAAGTGATGGCACCAGTGCCGCTCATTGGTGGTGGTGAGCATCCCGCAGGCGCCCTGATGGGTGCAGGGCGCGACGGCGACAAAGTCCGGCCCCTGGGCTAGGAGCTCCGCGCGGACCCGGCTGAGTTTGCGGCTCTCTTCATGCGCGCCGGCTTCGACCCAGATGACTTCGCCGGCGCGTCGGGCGAGGGCGAGTAGGCGGCTGAGTCCCTGGGCGTCGAGCTCATTGATGACATGGCTGATGACCAGCAGGGTGCTCGAATCGACGATTTCGTTGATCTGCACTTTGAGCTGCGGAAAATCGCGCTGGGCCGCCAGGGACGCAAACCGCATCGCGGCCGGCGCCCGGTCATGGAGCGAGAGGGATTCAAACTGCGCACCCCAGGCTTCGAGCACGCGGCGGCCGGCGATCCCTGTGCCGCAGCCCCAATCCAGGATCCGCCGACTTTCCGGCTGCCACCCGCGCGTCACCAGTTCCCGCAATGCGCCGTCCCATTTCCAACCGATCCGCTCGGCAAAACTGCCGTCGTAGAGCGCCAGGTCCTCGGGGTTGTGCCAATAATTGCTTTTGCCAGCGGTGCCGGTCAGAAAGCCTTCGCGAAGCCGACGCAGCGTTTTGAGTTCGCTCGGAGTCCAGTATTTGATCATGCGGATGGGGAAAATGCGGCGGCCATGCAGCCGGCGGGTGGCGCGGGCGGGGAGCTCGCGATTGTGCTATTTAATGGTGTTTGAGGGCTTCGGAGGGCGATTCACCGGGTAGTTCGCCGGGCGATTCGCCGGGCAGTTCACCGGGCAGTTCACCCAGGAGTCGGGCCAGGCGTTGATCGGCGATGCTGAAGAACGACAGCAGCTCCGCGAGGCGCTTGCGCAGGGGCTCGGGCGGCAGCGGCTGGCTGCGTTTGCTGGCCGCAATCATGAGGTTTTTGCCGGTGTGCTCGTTTGAAATAAACTCGAACACGCTCGCCTGATAACCGTGTATTTCAAGGACTAACGCCCGGATCGCGTCGGTGATGCTCTCCGCCTGGCGCTCGCTGAGGATCCCGTGTCTGAACACGTCCTGAAGCACCGCAGGCGACTGGAGCTGGCGGCGCACTTCCTTGTGGCAGCACGGCGCGGTGACGATGAGCGCGGCGCCGGCGCGGATCCCCTGATGAATGGCGTCGTCGGTGGCGGTGTCGCACGCATGCAGCGCGATGAGCACGTCGATCCCGGGCGGCGCGGCGAAGTTGCCGATGGTGCCGGGCACGAATTCCAGGCGCTCGAACTGGAGTTCGCGGGCGGCTTGATTGGTAAGTGCCACCAGGTCCGGGCGCATTTCCACCCCGGTGACTTCGGCCTTGAATCCGCGTTGGTTGAGGAATTCATAAGTCGCAAAGGTCAGGTAACCTTTGCCAGCGCCCATATCGACGACCTTTAATGACCCGTTTTCGCCGCCGGATTTGAGCAGGGGCGTTTGTTCGAGCAGATGGCCCAGGATTTCGGTGAACCGTTGGATTTGGCGTAATTTATCCGTCATCCCAGGACGCGCCTGGCCCAGGGCGTTGGCGACGCCGAGCGTTTGGAGAAAGGGCGCCAGCGCGGCGATGGGCTGCGGTTTTTGGCGGTCGTGCTCGGGTTGCGGGGCGACTTGAAACGCGGGGCGACTGGCTTTAATGCTGGTGGAGCCACCGACATGGGTGCGCAGTTGGAAGTCGCCCGTGGTGGTGAAGAGATGGGCGGACCCGAAGTCCTTGGTAAGTAACTCGCCGAGCTGCTCCAGGCCTTGCGCGGCGGGTTGATTCTTGGTGATGTCGCGCGTGGCGTAACGGGAGAGAAACGAAAGCTGGGGGCCGTCCCGGAGCTCAACGAGCCGCACGTAGACGTTCTTTAATCCGGGTTCCTCGCCGCGGTATTGGCTCAGCGTCAGTTTGACGAATGAGCCGGATTGAATGGCGCTGCGGAGTTTTGCTAAAAACGGCTCGAGGGATGACATGGAGTGGGGGGGGGAGAATCGGGGAGTTCCTGCTCAACTCAATCTCCAATTGCATCGGCGGCTTTTGGGAAATTATGAGGGAGGAATTGTGAAGGATGAAGGATGAGGGATGAAGAGTCTTTGGGCTCAACGGCGCCTGGGTTCTTCGAATCCTCCTAATTCATCATTCATCCTTCATAATTCCCACTTGCGGGCGGGCGCGTATCGCAGCACTGTGCCCGAGCGAGTGGCTGATGATCGCTGGGCCGGTTTACCGGTCTAGAGGAAAGTCCGAACACCTTCAGGCAGTATGCCGCATAGAATATGCGGGAGCGTCGGACCCAAGTCCGGCGAGACGGACAGTGTCACAGAAATTAAACCGCCTTCATTGCCGAAAGGCAGTGGAGGTAAGGGTGAAAAGGCGGGGTAAGAGCCCACCGCCCGGCGCGCAAGCGACGGGGCACGAAAAACCCCATGCGGTGCAAGACAAAACAGGGAACAGTGGCCGCCTGACCCGCGCCGCTTCGGCGGAGCAGTTCCCGGGTAATAGTCGCCCCTTGCGCAAGCAAGGCGGGCTGCGCAAGCAGTCTGAGAGAAATGATCATCGAATCTGCGCGCAAGCGCGGAGGAACAAAATTCGGCTTATCGCCACTCGCACTTTTAAGGGCGCTGTCTGAAAACGACGGCGCCCTTACTTGTTTTAACGCAGGGAATCACATTTTTGTAACGCAGAGGCGCCGAGGCCCCGAGAGGGGGATGGGATAGGGATCAGGATCGGGACAGGGATCGAGGGATGGGATCGGGGGATGGGACATGTGCAGGCATACCTGGGAGCGACGTCGTCCCCGACGGCTCTGGAGCTGGTCAGAGCGTCGATGTCGGTAGTTTCACTTTGTTCAGTGGGGTAACAGGAAGACGAAGT
>JAYTYG010000118.1:0-12130 GCA_043742585.1 Spartobacteria bacterium | reverse complement strand
CGCTGGCTTTGGAGCCGCTGGAGGCATGCGAGCGTTGATCTTTCCAGAACGTGTAAAAACCTTGCACGAAATCCCGTGGCAGACTCGGCAAGCGCAGGCCTTTCAAAAGCGCATCCTGGCTGCTCCAGTCCTTGCCGCCGGCAACCAGAAGCCGGCCGGTGAGCGGGACGGTCCCGGTATTGGAGAGCGTAATTCGACGCGTGAAGTAGCTCTGACCCATGCCGTGCTTGGCGTATCCACGGGGATCGCGCAAATGACTCTCATTGAGAGCGCCGGGGATTTCCACAGTCCACGGCTGATTGGCCCGGAGCTGGGCGGTGAGCGTCTCCGCAGCACCGGCCGGAGCAACCGACAAAAAGCAGCTCAGTATGAAAGCGCCAGGGAGCGCGCACCGGATGGGAAAAATGTCAGCGAAGAGCGGTTTCAATGGAAAGCGTTCCTAGCGTAGATCGTGACCATTAATAAACAAAAACACGCGTCATCCTGAGCGCCGGGCCGGCGGGCGGGCGGGCGGGCGCATCTCCGATTCTTTACAAGCTCGGCTCCAACGGCGCCCGAATTATGAATGATGAATGATGAATGATGAGAGAAGAGAGGCCTCGCGATGAACGCCGCCTGTGGTCTCCGAACCTTCATCATTCATAACTCTCAACAGCTGCCGCCAAGAGCAAAGAAACGGAGATGCGCTCCTGAAAGCCCAGAGATTCTTTGTGTTCTCTGTGTTCTCTGCGGCTATCAGTATTCTCTGTGTTCTCTGCGGCTATCAGTGCCCTCTGCGGCGTCCCGGCGTCTCGGCGTAACAAAAACGCCCCGACTTTCGTCGGGGCGTTTTAAAAAACTAACTAAGCTTTAGAGCAGCTCGGGACTAGTAGCGGCGCTCTTGGCGTCCACCGCGTCCACCACCACCGCCGCCGCCGCCGAAGTCGCGACGTCCACCGCCGCCGCCGCCGCCGCCGGTGCGGTCTTCACGAGGACGAGCTTCGTTGACAGTCAAAGGACGGCCGTGAAGGGTTTTGCCGTGGAAAAGGCTGATCGCCTTCTGGGCTTCGTCCGCTGTGGACATGGTGACGAAAGCGAAGCCACGGCTTTTGCCCGTGAACTTGTCTTGCATGAGAGCTGCTTCTTGAACCGAACCGGCCTCAGCGAAGAGGTCCTGGATGTCGATTTCGGTAGCGTCGAAAGAAAGATTACCTACGTATAGTTTGGTTGACATGTGATGTTTTCTCACAAAGCACAGAGCTTCTGTGGCTGTTTCCGATGATCGGATTTCAAACTGCCACTGGAAGTTCGCGGGTCAACTGACCGCGCTACGAACACAACTAGCAATCTACCAACTACTGAACTATCTCTAAATTTGCGAAGCCTCAATAGGCCATACTTCCCCAAATCACGCAACTACTCTTTTTCGGAGCTCAATCCCGAAGCTCAATTCCGGCGCCCTCCATGCCCACGAGTTTTCAGCGAGTTTCCGCCCACGCGTCTTTCCCCTTTCCTGAAGACTTGTTCCCGTTTCAACTCCGCCTCTCATGCAACTCATCGACGGCAAAGCCATCGCCCAAAAGATCACCGCCGAATCGCGCGAAATCGTCACCCGACTTAAAGCCCACGGCGTCACCCCTGGACTCGCGGTTGTGCTCGTGGGCGATGATCCCGCGTCGCGCGCCTATGTGCGCTCCAAAGACAGGATGTGCCAGGAGCTGGGAATGCACTCCGTTAAGCATGAGCTGCCCGCCTCAGTCACCCAGGCTCAACTCATCGACATCGTCCGCGCCCTCAATGCCGATCCCGCCATCCACGGGATCCTGGTCCAGTCGCCGCCCCCGGCCCACATCTGCGAGCGCGAGGTGGTCGAGGCGATTGATCCGCGCAAAGATGTCGACGGGTTTCACCCCGTGAACATCGCCAAACTGGCGCTCGGCGACGCCGACGCCTTAATCCCCTGCACCCCACTGGGTTGCCAACGTCTGTTGATCGAATCCGGGATCCAGACAGCAGGCGCCAACGTGGTGATCCTAGGCCGCAGCATGATCGTGGGCAAACCGCTCGCCCTGCTGCTGATGCAAAAGGGAAAGGGCGGCGACGCCACCGTCACCGTCGCGCATTCCCGCACGCGCGATCTCGCCGAGGTTTGTCATTCGGCGGATATCCTCATCGCCGCGATCGGCCAGCCGCACTTTGTGAAAGCCGATTTCGTCAGGGAAGGCGCCGTGGTGATCGATGTGGGCATCAATCGCGTCGAAGATCCCTCTTCACCAAAGGGCTACAAGCTGGTGGGCGATGTCGCATTCGATGAAGTCGCACCGAAATGCCGAGCCATCACCCCGGTGCCCGGCGGAGTGGGTCCGATGACCATCGCGATGCTCATGGGCAACACGATCACCGCCTGTCAACGCCTGACGGGGGCGCTTTGAAATTATGAAGGATGAAGGATGAGTGATGAAGGTTCGGAGGCCGTAGCTGTTACACACGGTGGCTTCTCTGCCCTCTGCCGGCTGCCTTCATCATTCATAATTCATCCTTCATAATTCCCTATTTTATCGCCGGGCCGGGGCGTTTCTCAGGTGCCGACGACCGACCTTCGGGAGATTTCAGCCGGTCTTAGGGATATTTTTTAGTGCCGGGCCAGATCAAGCGCCACGGCTGGCGCTTCACCGTGTCGCTGGCCTGCTCCAGATTACGCCCAACCACATTGAGCTGCGGGCTGAGCGTATCGACCGTGCGCTTGAGCCCGGAGGAGACCGCCCGCACATTCTTGATCGCTGCGGGAAGATCGGGATTGCGCGCCAGGTCGCGAGTCAAAATCTCACTATTTTTAAAGGTCTGCGCCAACGCGCCTTCCGGCCCTAGCAATTCCTCGAAGTGACTCAAAGCCAGGTCGAGCTTGCCGTTTTTGGCGCTTAACTCCTCAAAATTGGACAGGGATTGCCGCAGCGCGCTCTGCGGGCCGCTCAGTTCGTTGAGCTGAATCCCAAATTGCCGAAACTCCCCCAGCGGCGGCACGAGCCGTTCCTGCCCGAAGAGGCGTAACTGGCAGCCGGTTAAAAGCGCCATGGTGAGGCCGAGAAAAAACGCGACCAGGAGCACCAATGGGACCGAACCGAAGCCCACCCGATCGCACTGGGCAAAAAAGCGCGGGAGTTGAAACGGGACGCGGCCCCTGGAAATAGCGTCGCGCATTTCGGCCACGGTATGAATGAGCAGCCAGGTGACACTACTGAGATGCTCCAGAGCCCGCCGCAGGAGAGGGAACGAGTTGGCCATGAGGGAGGAGTGTAACCCCCGACGGCGCCGGAAAACAGTCAGTCAGGAAACCCATGGGGCGCAGCTCAAGGAGACCGAATTATGAGGGATGAAGGATGAAGTTTCGGAGAACGCAGGTGCCGTTAAGCCCGTGGCTTCGCTTTACTCATCACCGCGTCTTCTCTTCCCGACCTCCTCCTTCATAACTCATCATTCATCCTTCATAATTCGGGCGCCCTTTGCGCGGAGCTTATAAAGAATCGGAGCTGCGCCCGCGCCCCCACCGCTCAGGACACCGCAATGATCAGCGCCGTCGCGTTGTCGCGCCCGGCCTTTTGAGTGGCCGCCTCGACCAGCCGCTGCGCCGAAATCACCGGCCCCTGCGCCCCGAGTTCCTCGAAGAGCTGCGCGTCGAAGAACGCGTCTACGATCCCATCGCTACAAATTAAAAAGCGATCGCCGGGTTCATAAGCGACCGCGCCGATTTGGGGATTAACGAACTGATTTCCGGCGCCCAAAGCCTGCTGCAACACCGTTTTACGGGGATGACTGCGCGCCTCGCGCTCGTTGAGCTGGCCCTTCCGGAAAAGCCAGCCCACATGCGTGTCATCCTGGCTGATCTGGCGAATCCCGCCTTCGCGCGCCGAGAGATAATAGATCCGGCTATCGCCAATATGCCCGAAATACATCCAGCCCGGGGTAAACCAGCAAAGGCTCAAGGTCGCGCCCATACCCGAACACTCTTCATAGGAGCCGCCGAGGAAGGTCAGGGCGCGATGGATCTGGTCGAACAGCTCGATCAAAACGTCCTTGAATCCCGCCTCCAGGCCGGAAGCCGATTGGCGGTAAGCGCGCGGCAGTAACCGGGTGACTTTCTCCACCGTGATCCGGCTGGCGAACTCCCCGGCCATCGCGCCCCCCATGCCATCGCTCACCGCAAACACATAATCATCATGCCCGGTGGAGGCGTCGCCCTCCTTGCCGAGGAAGCGAAGTTCCCTGGCGTCAAATTGCAGCCCCAAAAAGGCGTCCTCGTTGGTCGCCCGCACCTTGCCTCGATCAGTCCACCCGCTCCAATGCAGGCGCGCCGAGCCAGGCGCTTCGCCCTGGGAATCATTCATGGCGCTTTTCATCTGGCTTTTCAAACCCCGGGAGCACCGTGGCGAACTCGAAATCAATCACACAAAACCGGCCATCCGACTGCCGATAAGTCACGTTTCGCATCTCAGGATCGTCATGCCGCACCCCGTATTTTTCGAGTTCCGCGAAAAGCTCGACCCGGCGCGGCTCATCGAGATGCTCCACGCGCCGCCCGCAATTGGAGGTCACGATGCGCAAGATCTCCGAATCGGACTCCAGCAAACGGGGGACAAACGGGCAATTGCGCGCAGCGAGCTGGCCAAGAATATACACCTCATTGGCGAAACGTTCGGCGGCATGCGGGCCACGAAAAATCTTCGACACCCTCCCGTCATAACCCACCCGCACAGTGGCTCTGAGGGTATCTTTTACAATAGGCATAATATTGGGCAAAGGAAGGGGAGACGACGGGGGAATTATGAAGGAGGAAGGATGAGTTATGAAAGATGAAGATTTGGCGAACGCCGGGGGCGTTAAGCCCGAAGGCTTCCTTCCCTCATCCCCTCATCCTTCATTCTTCATAATTCCGCACCGCTGCCTCCAATGTCGCAATTCACTCCATGCGCAAGTTCCTAAATCCGCAACTTCCCACCGTGGCATTGCGTGTGCTAAAGGTGCGCGGCAATCCCCCTGAAAAAGGGGAAGCACAGAGAAAACAACAAAGAGCGAGCGGTTAATTTTGCGCACCCCGCTCAAAAAGACACACCACCTACAAGACACCATGGCGAAGTATAAACTGGAATACATCTGGCTCGACGGCTATGAGCCCGTGCCGAACCTCCGCGGCAAAACCCAAGTCAAGGAATTCGACAATTTCCCAACCCTCGAAGAGCTCCCACTTTGGGGCTTCGACGGCAGTTCCACCCGGCAGGCCGAGGGCCACAGCTCGGATTGCGTGCTCAAACCAGTCGCTGTTTACCCTGACAGCACCCGGATCAATGGAGTTCTGGTCATGTGCGAAGTCATGCTTCCCGATGGCACTCCGCATCCCACCAATTCCCGGGCAACCATCCTCGATGACCCGGACGCCTGGTTTGGCTTTGAGCAGGAATACTTCTTCTATCGTGACGGCGCGCCTCTGGGCTTCCCAGCCGGCGGCGGATTCCCACCACCCCAGGGCAAATATTACACCGGAGTCGGTTACGAAAACGTGGGCGACGTCGCTCGTGAAATCGTCGAGACCCATCTGGACCTCTGCCTGGACGCCGGCATCAACCACGAAGGCATCAACGCCGAAGTGGCTAAAGGCCAATGGGAATTCCAGATCTTCGGCAAAGGTTCGAAAACCGCTGCTGACCAGATGTGGATGGCCCGTTACCTCCTGCTGCGGCTTTGTGAGAGCTACGGAGTCGAGGTCAACTGGCACTGCAAGCCGCTCGGTAAAGACGTGGACTGGAATGGTTCGGGCATGCACGCGAACTTCTGCACTGCGGCGATGCGCGAAGTGGGCGGCAAGCCTTACTTCGAGTCCCTCATGGCCGCCTTCGACAAGTATAAGAACGAGCATGTCGCCGTCTACGGACCCGACAATCACCTGCGCCTCACCGGCCTGCATGAGACGCAGTCCATCGACAAGTTTAACTACGGCATCGCCAACCGCGGCGCCTCTGTGCGTGTGCCGCACAGCTTCGTGAACAGCGGCTACCGCGGTTATTTGGAAGATCGCCGCCCCAACTCCCAAGGCGACCCTTACCAGATCGCCAGCCGGATCCTGCAGACGATTCAAACGGTGCCAAAGCCCTAGTTGACTGCCGCCTAGGGGAAAGCCCCCGAGCGTTTCCTTCAAACGCCGTCCCGATCTTCGGGGCGGCGTTTTTTCTTTTTACGCAGAGTCGCAGAGGTGGGGAGACAGACTTGGAGACAGGCATGGGGACAGTCACTTTCTCCCCTTCGCGATAAAGTGCCTGTCCCCTTTAACGGTCCCCTTTAACGCTTCCAACGGGATTACGCCCTCCAGCCCAAGGTGAGCCCGCTGAGGCCTACCTGGGGACTAAACCAGAGCCGATCAAACCGCAACGCGGTTCCGCCAAACGCCGATCCTACGGGCAACCCACGTTGGGGTTGGACGCGCTTTTCCTGACGGTTTGGAATTGGCTATTGCACAGCCGTTTGTCTCGCCCAACGCCCGCGAGTGTGATTGGCTCACGAAATGGCCCCCACCAAAATGCAGCCCCCACTGTATGGCGCAGCGTTAGTTCTTCGCGCCTCGAACGTCCGCAAAAATATTGCACCCGCCACCATGGCTCCTTGCCGGGTCGTCCTGGCGATCCTGGCGATTTGGCTGTCACTGCTGCCGGCTGTTGCCGAAGTCCCGTTGGATCGGGGTTATCCGCAGGAAGCCATCCTTGTTACCAAGGGGAACGCGGCAAATCTCCAGAGCCTGCTGACTGCCAACAAAGTTGTGCGGCTGGAACCGGGGCAGGATTACGCGTCCAACAGCAACGCGAGCGTAGGCCCGTTTTCCGGGCCGCTCGTCATGACCACGGGGATGCGTTTGTATGGCACGGGCAATCGGGTGCCGGACATCACCATCGCGGCTGGTGCCACCGATGTGGTGATCAGTCATGTGGTGCAAGGCAAAGTGACCTTCGCCGCAGGAGCCCCCGATCAGGTCACCAAGCGCTGCCTGTTGCGCGGGGTTCATTACTCCGAGTTTAAAACCACTGGCGGGCGGCTGGTGGACAATCTCATCATCGATGCTTATAACACTTTGGTTGCATTCGATTGTTCGAGCTCTGGGTTTTTGCGGAACAATCGCATGATCCGCCACCAATCTCAGGGCGGGCAATATGAGATCCTGATGAAGGGTAATGCGAGCGATGCCAGCTACGGAAACGTGCTCGTGGGCACCAGCGCTCTGACCGTGGATTTTCCCCCCGGCTATTCGGCCGGCAACCCCAATGGCGATTACCAAGCCCGCATCGAGTTGGATGGAATGCGGGACGCGACCCTCATCGGAGGAGTCGCCGAATCCGGCAACGGCAGTTCGGTGCCATTGATGCGAGTGCTCGGGGCCGAGGACCTGAAGATATTTCAGACCGGGAGCGTGTTCTCGGGCAAGAACGTGCTCGATACCGACACCACAAACATTTGGCTGCATTCGGCGCTGCTGAGCTCCGATGACGGGAGTAACTGGACCTCAACGAATCCCACGCTGCTGTTCCGGCCGCTGGTGCAAAGACTGGTGCGCAGTCATTTTAATAAGGGCCACCGCGTGAGTGACCTGGCCACCGCCCCGGCCCTGCGCGCGACGTTGTTTGACAATGACACCTCGGACATTGAGTTCCCGCCAGCCAGCGGTACCTTCATCAATAACCCCCAGAATGTGGTCATCAACCAGGTCGCCCGGCCCACCACCGCCCTGTCCGACGCGCAGGGGGCGGCGCTACTCGCCACCGTGTCGAACCGCACGGCAACGCCTTGGGAACGGCCCTCATTCGCCACTCCGCCTGGGCCCTTCGCTGGGGCTGCCACCAACCCGCTCACCCGGGCTCAAATCCAAGCGGCCCTGGATACCACCGGGGTCTGTCTGCTGCCTGCGGGAATCTACGATATCGACCAGCCAATCAAGCTGGGGTGGATATGGACCGATGCGGTGAACAAAAAAGGGTTTTACCGGACGCTGATCGGCGCGGGCAAGTCCAACACCATCCTGCGGGCGACCAGCAGCGCGATAGATCTCATTGTCGAAGGCCAGACGCCCTTCGCCGACAACCCGGCCGATTCGTCCACATTAGGCGGCTTCGAGCGGCTCGTGCTGATGGAGCTCACCCTCCAGGGCGGTCGCTGGGGAATCCGCTTGGAAGGCAACGACAGCGGGACCCAGTTGGGTATCCAATACAACGACAACCTGCTCAGCCATGTCTGCATCCGCGATATGTCTGCCGGCGGCCTGCTTTTCACCAAGATCTACGGCTGGGACAATTGCTGCAGTTATTCCCTGGATTTCGTGAACTGCCCGGTGGGAATCCAGCAGCGTGGCGTCATCGGCGATGATTACAGCAAGGACATCGCGTATATGGACAAATGCCTGTTCTACGGCTGCCAGTATTTGAACTGCGGAATCGGGCTGGACATGAACACCGGCCGCGCCAGCGGAGCTAACACATGGTTTAACTGCCGTTTTCAGGACTGCACCAGCCGCGCCGTCATGCTCAACCACAGTCCGGTGCTCTTTGCCAATTGCGACTTCATCGACAACGCCGGCCGCCCCACCGTGGAAGTCGCCGGGGATGCCTATCTTATTTCGAGCCGGTTCGAGGCTCAGACCAGGGACGCCGTCGATTTTATCGAGGCCGCGATCCTGCACATGGAAGGCTGTTCGTTCAATCGCGACAGCGGCAAGTCAGTGGTGGTCACGCGCAATATCTCCAGTTGGAGCGAAATCCCGCATTATGGCACCGGGGATCCCTACACCAATCCCTACAATCGCGCTTCCTACATCAATCGCAGCACCTACTTTTTCAACTGCACGGTCGGCGTCCCCCTGGGCCAGTGGTGGAACGGCGTGGCTATCGGCACGGATTTCCGCGACCCCGCCGATGCCGCATGCCGGGGCCGCGCGGTCTGGTCGGATGTCAATATCGCCGGGCTGTTCGCGAGCTTGCCAGTGGCGAGTGCAAATGTGATCCGCAGCGTGCTGGTGGGCGGGCAGGCAACGCCGCGGCCCCAACTTCTGGTGGGCTCGGTGCTGCCCGCCACCATGAGCAGCGACAGCAGCGCCGCCGCGCCGATGATCAATGGGCCGCTGCCCGATCGGACCTTGGCGCTCAACGCCGCCATGACGCCCATCTCGATCCCCACCTCCAACGGCACACCCACTGCATTCGATGCCGGCCCGCTGCCGCCGGGATTGAGCATCGATCGCACGACTGGCGTGATCAGCGGCACCCCCACCCGGCCCGGCGCCTACCTAGTCTCGGTTTCCGCCAGAAATAGCGCCGGGGCGGGAGTATCGACGCTGAACGTACTGGTGCTGGGGCAACCGGTTGGGGCGCCGACCTTCGGCAGCATCACGCCGGTCCTCGGCAAGGTGGGCCTCTCACAGAATGGCGGTTTCACGGCCAGCGGCGCCACCAGCTATGAGCTCGATGCGCTGCCGCCGGGCCTCACTCTGAATGCCAGCAGCGGACTCATCAGCGGCACCCCGCGCCAGATCGGCTCGCTCTCGGCCACACTCCGAGCCACCGGCCCTGGTGGGACTTCAGCGATCCTCGTCCAGTTCGAGATCACCCTTCAACCGCCAGCGGTCACTTTAGCGAATCCGGTGGCTGGCAGCAGTTATTTAGCCGGAAGCCTGATCGCGTTGAGCGCCCAAACGACTCCCGGCAGCGGCACCCTCACCAAGGTCGAGTTCTTTACTGGGACCACCTTGATCGGGGTGGGAACCGTGGGACCGGCCAATGTCTATCATCTGGACTGGAGCTCTGCCCCAGCCGGGAATCTGAACATTGTGGCCAAGGTGACCGATAGCTTTAGCCAGATCGCCAGCTCCTCGGGCACGAACATCGCCGTGGCTCTCAATACCCCGCCCAGCTTTGTCTCCGGCGGCGACGTCTATATTCCACGAGATTCCGGGCCGCAGACTCTCACGGCTTGGGCCAAGGAAATCCGCTCCGGGATTTCAGGTGAAACGGCTCAGTCGGTCAGCTTTCTCGTCAGCGTCAGCGCAGGCGCCGAATTCTTTACTTCGCCCCCTGTGATTACGCCGGATGGAAAGTTGAGCTTCACTCCGACACCGAAGCTGAGTGGATTCGCCGTGATCAAGGTGCGTCTCCAGGATAATGGGGGGACGCTCCAAGGCGGTGTGGATACGAGCGCGGAGGCCTCTTTCAAGATCACCCTAATCCCGCCCGAGGAACGGGTCGGCGCCTATGCCGGCTTGGTGCAGAGCGGGCCGCTGACCGTGCCCGCTCATGAAAATGTGGGCGCCATCCGCGTGACACTCGGACGCACAGGCCTATTCAGCGGCCGGTTGATTTACGGCGGCCAGACGTTTGCACTTCAAGGGCAAATCGACGCCTTCGGACGCGCTCTCTTTGGGCGCTCACACCTGGAAAGTTTGCTGCTCAAACGGCGCGGGATTCCCGATGCGAACCTGCATTTTGGCTGCGAGCTGAAAGGCGGCATCTACGTGTTACGGGGGACAGTCGAGACGGGTGGCCAAATCGTGTCCACGCTCGAAGCGGCCCGCTGCCTATACTCCAGCAGCCAGCACCCGCTGCCACCCTATGTGAATGTGTCGGCGACACGGCTGGGCACTTACACGATTCTTCTGGAACCCGCATTTTCGGGCGCGCTGCTCTCCAAACCTTCCGCCAAAGGAACGGTGCTGCCCAGGGGCTACGCGGCTGGGCGCCTGCTCTCGACTGGCTCGCTGCGCTTGGTTGGGAAACTCACGGATGGCACGCCGCTGAGCTTTTCCGGACCGCTCTCGAATCTCGATACCGTGGCGTTTTACGTCAGCGCGTATGGCGGCCGCGGCTCCATCAGCGGACCGATCACTGTTCGCAATACGCCCGGGCTCAGTGACTTTGATGGGCTCGGTTTGCTCTGGTTCAAGCCGGACGCTTGGCCACGAGTCTCAAGTCCCCATGGCTGGCCCCTCGGCATCTCCCTCGATCTGCTGGGCGCCGCTTATCATCTCCAAAAAGACACCTCGGTTTTAGCTCCGCTCAAGCTCCTCGGCTCCGGCGGCAACGCGAAACTCCAGTTGGCGGGCGGCACGCTCACCGGCGCAGGGTTGACCCAGACCCTCGATCTTAATGGCGCGGACAAAGCCCAATGGCTGCTACCTCAAGCCGCTTCTTTTCAGTTGTCCATCTCCCGCGCCTCGGGTCTGTGGTCTGGCCGTTTCCTGGATGCGCAGACCCACACCTGGGTGACCATACGCGGCGCGATCTTCCAAAAACAGGGCTTGGGGGTCGGCTATTTTCTACAGTCGACCGCCACCGGCGGAGTCAATCTTGAGCCCAGCAACTAGATAGGGGCTACTGCATGCGGCGCGGGAAAGCCGCAGGGCACACAGAGTTTAAGCAATGGGAAGAAGGGAGGCATCCGGCAGCCAGCAATTTCTGACCATGGTGGCGGGTTCCCCTGCCCCATGGCGCCTCCCCCCCCATGCGTCCCTCTGCGACTTGCGTTAAAATCCTACGCCTGCGTTAAACAGCCCACCGCGCGGTCATTGCTTCTTCAAGAAAGCAGGCCACATTCAGTCACCTCGATTAAGCCATGAAACGCATTATCGCCCTCTCCCTGTTTGCGCTCTCCTCTTTGGCCTCGGCCGCCGACTACCCCCAACAGACCGGCGAACCCCTCGCCCGCTCTTTCCCTTACTCGATGATCGGGCAGCTCCTTTTCATGAGCGGCCCGGACGCCTATAGCGGCAGCGCCACTGTTATACGGCCGCGCTCGCTGCTCACTGCGGGACACAACCTTTACGATTTCCAATCCGGCTGGTCCACCGACCTCCTCTTTCGGCGCAGCCTCTACGGGAATAGCGACCTTTCCGAGCAATCCCCGTCGCGCCTCTATGTGCTGGGCGGCTATCGCCAAAACGTCACGCGCTACGGAGCAAACTCACTCCCCGCCTTTGCCTCTGACATGGCGGGACTCGTCTTCCGGGAACCACTGGCCGCCGGGTCCACCGCAGGCTGGTCCGCCAACGCCAAACTGCTCACCGGCAACACCTTCAACATTGCGCTCGGATACGGTGGCGAATTTCATACCGGCGACGATCTCCTCTCGGTCG
>JAYTYG010000117.1:0-3508 GCA_043742585.1 Spartobacteria bacterium | reverse complement strand
GTGAGACCTGTAAGGTTTGTGATTGTGACGCCGGTTTTCCCCACCCGCGTGGGGATGGTGAGGGGAAGGATGGGACTCATGTGGCTACTGCGGCGACCTAGCAAAGCACGCGTGAAGAAGCACTAGAATGGATCACTGGGAAGGTGCCGCTCTTCTCATAAGGAGAGCGTGCAACCCCAACGTGGGTTGCGCCCGGGGTCGACCTTTGGCGGAACCGCGTTGCGGTTCGATCGGCTCTGGCTCAGGGTAGACCCGCAGCGGGCCAACCCTGGGCTGGAGGGCGTAATCCCGTTGGGATTTAGGACCTACTATTATAGAGAAATTTAAAGCCCTAAGCCCTGGGCCGTCCGGCCGGTCCATGATCCAGGGGAATGTGCCATTTCTTACCGCGCGAAGTATGACAGGAGGACCGATTCTCGGACTGAATTTCGGCTTCCTGCACACCTCCGGCGTGCCACCCAGATTTTCGCGGCTGATCCGGTGGGCTCGCAAAGCCTCGATCACTGTATAATTTCTTTTAACGCCTCCGGCGTAAAGCGCAGGGCAACCTTCAAGTCGCGGCGTCCCGCCGCTTTGTTGCGGGTGGCAATTTTCCCAACTGTGGCGGGGCGCCTTAGAACGCCTACTTAACGCCAAGTTCTGACTGGAACGGAATTTAACGCAAAGACGCAAAGACGCCGAGGATGGGCCGGAAGTGGCTTGCCTGCTGCGGTCGCAAGCAAATCGTATCAGTCCTCGCTTTACTCTGCGGCTCTGGGTGAGACCGGTTGTGTTAGAGCTTCTAAGGATGACGGCTCGGTGCTGTGGGCCATTTTTTAAAATTGGCCAAACTCCAACCTTGCGTGAGCGGGTCGGAGGGGATGTTTGGTGAACAGCGGTAAATCCCTGTCCTTCAATTTGTGCTATCGGTCACCACGCGGAGTCTAGATATACGGGAGGCTTTTCTGATTATTTAATCATCGTTCCAAAAAAAACCGCTTGAGCCGCATTTTCGAAATAGAAGCCGAACTCTTGGCGCTCGATCGGCAGCGATATAGATTGCTGGTCGAACTCGACCGGTTGCGTCGCGAGCAAATCGAGGAGCCTCAATTGCCGCTGAGCGATCCGGTTCCGAAAACTCCGCAGGCGAAGGTCGCTTTCTTTCTGGCCCTGTTCGCTGCCCGGCGTTCCGTTTATCCCCGGCTCTGGGAAAACCCAAAGACCGGGCGCAAAGGCTATTCTCCGGTTTGCGGCAACGAATGGATCCGCGGCGTTTGCGAGAAGCCGGAGGTAAAATGCACCGCGTGCCTTCACCAGGATTTTCGACCGTTGGACGCCGCCGCTGTCGAGTCGCATCTTACCGGGCAGCGCACCATCGGCGCCTACGCGATCCGCGAGGATAATAGCTGTATCTTCCTGGCGGCCGACTTCGATGGAACGGGCTGGCAGCAGGATGTCGTCGCCTACCGGAATGCTGCGTTGGAGTTCGGCATTCATGCCGCAGTGGAGCGCTCACGGTCCGGCGACGGTGCGCATGCATGGATTTTCTTTGCGCAGCCAGTGCCGGCCGAATCCGCGCGGCGCCTGGGGACGCTGATTGTGGCCAAAGCCTCGGCGCGCCATGCGGCGATGAAACTGAGCACTTACGATCGGTTTTTCCCCAACCAAGATAACATTCCTAGCGGCGGCTTCGGAAACCTGATCGCGCTGCCTTTGCAAAAGGTGCGGCGGGCTGCGGGGAATACGGAGTTCCTGGATGAATCGCTGACGCCGTATCCCGATCAGTGGACCTATCTGAGTTCGGTGCGAAAAGTGTCTATTGAGGATCTGCACAAGTTGGCGGCGCCGATACAGACGTCGGTGGCTGAACAGCGTGCTGAAGAACCCGATGCGCTCGCTATTCGATGCGATGAACAGGCGCTGGATATTATTCCACAAACAATTACGAAAGGCGTTTTTACCGGGATACTGACGGTCTCGCGCGGGCCGCAGTTGGCGATTCCAACCGATGGACTGCCGGCGTGTGTGACCGCCTCGCTCAAGCGCTTGGGCACTTTGCCTAATCCGCTCTTTTACGAAAAGCAGCGGCTCCGGTTCCCGACTTACAACACGCCCCGATTTATTTTCTGTGGCGAAGTTCAGTCGCAACGACTTATTTTGCCAAGGGGCACGCTGAGCGCTGTGCAGGAGCTGCTCCGCAAGGCCGGGGGCGGGTGCAAGGTCCAGGACACTCGCGAAAATACGACGGCCGCCAGCTTCGGATTTCGCGGCACGCTTTCCGAGATCCAGCAGGCTGCCGTGGATGCGATGCTGACCCACGAAGAAGGTGTGCTGGTCGCGCCGCCCGGCGCGGGAAAGACCGTGATGGGTTGCGCGTTGATTGCCGCGCGCGGCGTGCGCACCTTGGTGCTGGCGCATCGCAAACCGTTGCTGGAGCAGTGGCGGGAGCGATGCGGCGAGTTTCTGGGCGTCTCAAAAAAGGAGATCCATCTGCTTGGCCAAATCCGGAATCGCGACGCGCCGCTGGCGGTGGGGATGCTTCAAACCTTGGCGCGAGCCCGTAACCCGGCGGAACTTCTCGCCGGTTACGGCCAAGTGATTCTGGACGAGTGCCATCATTTGCCGGCGGCGTCATTTGAGGCCGTGATGAAACAATGCCCGGCCCGGTTCATCCTCGGGCTCACCGCGACGCCCGTCCGCAAAGACGGCCTGCAAAAGATCCTCTTCATGCAGTGCGGCCCGATCCGCCACCGGATTGCAGCCGATCGCGGGATCGGTCTGTCTCGGCGCGTTATTGTGCGTGAACTTGCGCTCCGTGTTCCGCCCGGCGAGGAGCGGATGCCCATCCACGCGCTCTGGGAGTTGTTGGCGAAATCCGAGTCGCGCAACCGGCGGATCGCTGCGGACATTGTCGAGGCGCTCAACGAGGGCCGCTGTGCCGCAGTCCTGAGCGACCGCAAAGAGCATCTCATCGTCTTGGAAGCGCTGGTCCGAGAAAAGTGGGCAGAACCGGCCGACGCCGTCTTTCGCATCGACGGCTCGATCTCCCAGAAAGAGCGCGCCGCGATTTTGGAGAGCCTCCAAGCCTTGGGCGCCGCGCGTCGAGCGTTCGCACTATTCTCGACGTCTTCGCTGCTGGGCGAGGGATTCGATCTGCCCGTGCTGGATACGCTGTTTCTGACGACCCCGATTTCATTCAAGGGCCGGGTCATCCAATACGCGGGCCGTCTCCACCGGAGTTCCGAGGGCAAAACCGAAGCGCGAATTTACGACTACGTGGAAGCCGATCACGCGCTGCTGGCGCACATGCACCGCAAACGAATGGCGGCGCTGCGGCAAATGGGCTACGAGCTCGTGCGCGAGATTTTGGGGTAGATAAGCAAATCAGCTCTCATATCCAATCTGCGAGTAAAGAAGTGGCTTCTGCGCTGTCGGCGAATAGGCAACGGGATGATTGTACCAGCGAATACGTGATGCGGCAGTTGCGGGCAGTGGACTTGGGGTGCGCGAATTAGTGGCTATCGTTGAG
>JAYTYG010000116.1:0-4312 GCA_043742585.1 Spartobacteria bacterium | reverse complement strand
CAGCCAACATCTTCTTCACTCACTTCACGTCCTTGAATTACAATTGGCCATCGCATGGCCTCCTTTTGCTCTCAAAGAAATTTGTAGTTCAGCTTTTTTGCAACTTTCGGAGATGCGCCCATTCCGGCGGTCTGCGCCGGTTAGGTCTTCGTTTACTGCAAGCTTGCCCCTTATTCTTCGGATTTAGGAACGCTCTCTATTTATGTCACCTATTGTCGGTATTGATCTCGGCACCACAAACTCGCTCATCGGCGTCATGGATTCGGGGTTCCCGATTCTGCTCGCCGATGCAGCCGGCGAACGGCTCACCCCGTCCGTGGTGCATTATCCAAGCAGTGGCGACGCCCTTGTCGGGCGCCCCGCCGAGCGTCTGCGCGCCATTGAGCCGGAGGCCACAGTTTATTCGGTGAAACGCTTTATGGGCCGGCGCATGGGCGAGGAGTCTGCCGAAGTCAGTTACGCGCTGAGCGGTCAACCGGGCGGCGCTGTGCGTATTGCGGTGCAGCAACAGGAGTATGCGCCAGAGGAAATCTCCGCGCTGATTTTGCGAAAACTCCGGGCCGATGCCGAGCGCGCTCTGGGGGTGGAAGTCAAGCGCGCGGTAATCACCGTCCCTGCTTATTTCAACGATGCCCAACGCAACGCCACCAAGACCGCCGGCGAGTTGGCCGGGCTGTGCGTCGAACGTATCCTTAACGAGCCCACCGCTGCCGCATTGGCTTATGGACTCGATCGATTGCGCGATAAATCCAGGATCGCCGTTTTTGACCTCGGTGGAGGCACTTTTGATGTGTCGATTCTGGAGCTGAACGCCGGGGTTTTTCAGGTGCTTTCGACCAATGGCAATACCCGTCTGGGCGGCGATGATATCGATAATGCGATTGTGGAGTTTCTGATCGATAAGATCGCCGCGGCTGGCTTTGAGCCGGACGCAACGCCAGCAATTGCAAGGCTGCGAGAGGTGGCGATCCAAACCAAGCACAAGTTGTCCAGCGAGCAGTGCGCCGAAATCGAGCTGCCATTTATGGCCGGGCAACGCAGCTTCGCATACTCACTCACGCGCATGGAGCTCGACGCGCTGAGCCGGCCGATCGTGGAACGCACCCGCGCCCATTGTCTGCGCGCTTTGGGGGACGCGCATCTCGGCCCGGAACAGTTGGATGACGTGATTCTGGTGGGCGGTATGACCCGGATGCCATTGGTCCGGCGGTATGTGGAGGAGATCTTTGGCCGGACTCCTAACGTCTCGCAAAACCCGGATGAGGCGGTGGCTCTCGGCGCCACGATCCAGGCCGGTATCCTGTCCGGAGCAGTGCAGAATTTGATCCTGCTGGATATCACACCGTTGTCGCTGGGGATTGAAACGTTTGGCGGGCTGATGAATGTGATTATCCCCAGGAACTCCACGATCCCGATCAAGGCCGGGGAGATGTTTACCAATGCGGTCACAGGGCAGCGTGCAATGAAAATTAGTGTGCTGCAGGGCGAGCGTGAGATGGCTAAGGATAATTGGAAGCTCGGCGAGTTCGAACTCGAGTTCGCGCCTGCCGCCAAGAGCCAGGCGCGGGTGGGCGTCCAGTTCGAGATCGATGCCAATGGAATTTTGCGCGTGCTGGCCCGGGACACGGTGCGCGGGTTGGAGAAAGTGGTGGAGATGGCGAGCGCGGTGGATGTGAGCGACGAGGCGGTGGAGAAGATGCTTGAGGATTCGCTCGAACACGCTTTTGAGGATGTGAATGAGCGGGTGTTCACCGAGGCGCGCCTCAAGGCGGAAGAGTTGTTACCAGCGGTGCGCAATGCGCTGACGCTGGTGGGTGCGGAAATAGACGAGAGCGAACGGATGTTGATCTCCGCGCGCGTTCAACAAGTGGAACAGGCCGTCGCCGCAGGTGCCGCGCAGCCCCTTAAACGTGCCAATGCAGCCTTGGATGAGGCCACTCAGGGCTTGGCCACCCTTTTGATCGAGCGCGCCATGAAGCTGACTTGAGCGGCCCGTGATTTGGCGGGCGCAATTGGGCGCGCTTTTGCGATAAATCCTCAGGCGTTGAGCCGAATGCCCGCAGAATCAGGCCCTGCCGGTGAGTCGCGGAGCCGCAGGCAAATATAGCGGCGGCTTTTTAAAGCTGCATTAATCCCGGCCGACAACATTAGGATCAGGGCTTTTTCGAGACCGCCAAATGAATCAGCCCCACAACGCCCCCAGCATCGCTAGCCCGATTTCCAAACGTCCACAAGCCGCCCGCGGCCTCACGGTTGCGGCGCTGAGTGTCGGCTGGCTTTTGGCGGGCGTGGGTTGCGTGGGGCCGGCCGTCAAGGACACCAGTCACTCGTTTCGCACCGTGGTGATTGATGCCGGGCACGGCGGCCATGATAGCGGCACGCGCTCGCGCTGGGGCGGCAATGAGAAGGACGCGACGCTGGCCGTGGCCACCCGGCTCCAGCCCAAGCTGGCCGCTGCGGGTTTTCAGACGGTGCTGACCAGAAGCACCGACCAGTTCATCGAACTCAACGAGCGCGCCCGGATTTCCAACCGCCAAACAAATGCAGTTTTTGTCAGCATTCACTTTAATGAAGCGCCTAAGCGGGCCGTGCATGGCACCGAGCTTTATTACACATCCCCGGTGTCGCTCGGGCTCGCCCAGCATATTCTGGGGAAGGTGTCGGTCCTGCCAGGCGCTTGTGCCCGCGGATTAAAGACCGCCAATTTTCGCGTCCTCCGACTGAACGAATATCCTGCGGTGCTGGTGGAATGCGGTTACTTGAGCAATCCCGCGGAGGCCAAGCGCTGTGCCGCGAGCGCGTATCAAGATTGCCTGGCGGAAGCCATTGCCGCCGGAGTGATCGAGCAGCGGGGGGCGTTCTGAATTATGAATTATGAATGATGAATTATGAATGATGAATGGCGTGCTTGCTTTGCTGTGATATAATATAACGCCAATATGGAGGACTGCAGGCAATTAGCAGATTCTTTGTGATTTTTGTGATCTTTGTGATCTTTGTGATCTTTGTGATTTTTGTGTTCTTTGCGGCTGTTTCTTCCGGGTTTAGTATTCGCGCTCCAGCATGGACGCCGCGATCTCGATGAGCACCGAGGCATTTTTCCCCAGCGGCTTGAGCGCACTCATCGCCGCAGTGGTCAGTCGGTGGGCTTCCGCTCGGGACCGCTCCAGGCCAAAGAGAGCCGGGTAAGTGGCCTTGGTTGCTTGCACATCTTTGCCTGCTGTTTTACCCAGCTTTTCCGTGCTTTGGGTCACGTCCAAAATGTCGTCGATGATTTGAAACGCTAATCCGAGCGCCTGTCCAAAGTCGGTGACGCCCTGTAACCGGGCGGGACTGGCATTGGCGCTCATCGCTCCGAGTCGCAGGGCGCAGGTCAAGAGTGCGGCGGTCTTGGATTGATGGATGAATTTGAGCTGGGCGCGGCTTACCGCTTTGCCTTCGCCTTCGAGGTCGAGCACTTGCCCGGCGATCAGCCAACGGCTGCCGGCGGCGTGGGCGAGCTCGTGGATGAGCGTGCCGGTTTTATAACGGGTGGTCGTAGGGGCTTGCGCGAGGATTTCAAAAGCGATCGTTAACAAGGCGTCGCCTGTCAGTACGGCGATCCCTTCGCCGTACACTTTATGACTGGTGGGCCTGCCCCGGCGCAAATCGTCATCATCCATGCACGGCAAATCATCGTGGACGAGCGAGTAGGTGTGGATGCATTCCACGGCGCAGGCGGCAGGAAGCGCTTTTTCAACGCTGCCGCCGCAGGCCTCGGCGGCTGCCAATGTCAGGATCGGGCGGAGCCGTTTCCCGCCCGCAAACAAGCTGTAACGCATGGCCGAGTGCAGCGTGGTCGGTTTGACCGTGGCCTTCGGCAGGAATCTGTCCAGGGCTTGATCCACCGTTTTCGAACGTCCTTTCAAATAACGTTGAAGCAAATTCGGGTTGTTTTCGGGGGGCTGCGCGGTCTGTGTGGCCATGGGCGGCGGAGAGTGAAAGTGAAAGCTGAAACTGAAAAGTGAAATCTGGGGCCGCCCCGCTCTCAGTGGCGGTTTTTCCATGCCGGCTTGCCCGCGCCTTGGCCGTTTTCAGACTCTTTGCTCCAGCCGCTGACGTGCCTGATGGACTCCGATCGAGCACTCGGCCCGGACGGGAATGTTTTTGGCTTGGAGTCGGCGGTGCAGCCTGAGAAAGACAGCGTTATTCGCATGTCGCGCATGACTCGCCTGCTGTGAATCGCAATTAACACATCTCTTGTTTATGAACTGGTATTACGCTGTCGGTGAGGAACGCAAGGGCCCTGTGGGCGAGTTGGAGCTTCAAGGGC
>JAYTYG010000115.1:0-2616 GCA_043742585.1 Spartobacteria bacterium | reverse complement strand
CATGGCCGCCAGACGCGCGGAATCCAACTTCAACCGCTCAAGCATCGCCCCGGAAAGCCCCGCCGCCCGCGCCTGCTCCAGGTCTTTCGCGTTCCCGGCCAGGATCGCGTCGCCCGCAGCCACGAGCTCGTCGGCCATGGCCAGCAGCGCTCGGTTTTTTTGCTCAGATGAAGTCCGCGCCAGCACCCGGGACGCCGCCCGGGCCCGACGTCCGAAATCGTGAATTAAAGATTGGAGATCGCTCATAAAAAAAGGTCGCCGCGAATATTGCAGCTTACTGGCGCGGCACAAATGCCGTCCCGGCGGATTCACCGGCCACCACGGCCCCGATTTGAGCGGGTTTGCGGCCGCTGACAATGGAGGTGGCGATTCCTGCGTCCACGGCCAGCTTGACGGCCTGAAGCTTTGAAATCATGCCGCCCACGGAGAACTTGCCTTTTTCCTGGCGGGCAAGACAGGAAACCTCCTCGACATCGTCCACACTGACAACAGTCCTACCGCCTTCATCGAGCAACCCGTCGACGCTTGTCAGCAGGATCAACTGATCCGCCTTCGCCAATATCGCCACTTCAGCCGATAGCCGGTCGTTATCGCCAAACTTCAGCTCTTCGACGGCCACAGAATCGTTCTCATTGATAATGGGGACGACGGTTTTTTGGTCAAAGAGACATTCGAGGGTGTTTACGACGTTCTGATAACGCATGCGGCTATCGAGATCGCCGTGAGTGAGGAGCAACTGGGCGACCGTGAGGCCGTGGGCGCCGAACATGGTGGCGTAAATTTGCATCAGCTTGGATTGGCCCACAGCCGCGCAAGCCTGCCGGGCCGCGAGCGCTTCTGGCCGCTCTTTGAGCCCCAGCGCCATGAGCCCGGCCGCCACCGCCCCGCTTGAAACCACCACGCATTGATGCCCGGCTTGGAGCAAGGCGGCCACTTCCGCGCTGAGCCGCTCGAATTGCGCCTCATCGAGAGCGTTGCCATCGGCATTGGCCAAAATGCCGGAACCGAATTTGACGACGATACGTTTGAGAGAGGCGGACATGGGGGGAGTTATGAAGGATGAAGGATGAATTATGAAGTATGAATGAAGAGAAGCCTTAACGGCCGCGACGCGCGCGCCGAATCCTCAGCACTCATACATCACGCCTCCCTCGTCCCACTCCCCACTCCCCTAGCCACCTTCGAAGCTGGGCTTGTAAACGAACGGCGATGCGCCCGCGTGCCTCCGCTTGCAATCAAAAACCGCCCTCCTAAAGTCACGCACCTCTATGAGCGATCTCAGCAAAGACATTCAACAAGCCGTCGCAGATGGTCATCTCCTGGCCAGCAGTGCGAAAAACATCGAGCTCATGCTCGCCTCCAGCTCCCAGCCCTGCGTCCGGGAGAGCATTCAGGAACTCGTGTCCGCCGGCGCCTGGCAGGAGCTCGACGATCGCTTCTACAAAACGCTCGCCTTCGGCACAGGCGGCCTGCGCGGCCGCACCATTGGCAGGATTGTGACCGCCGCCGAACAAGGCGCCCCGCAACCCTTGGGCCGCCCCGAACAGCCCTGCATCGGCACCAATGCCATGAACTCCTTCAACGTCAGCCGCGCCACTCAAGGCCTCGTGGCTTATTTAAAAGATTGGGTCGCGGAAACCGGGCACGGCGACCGACCCAAGATCGTGATCGCGCATGACACGCGGTTTTTCTCGCCTGAATTCACTCAACTCGCCGCGCGCGTAGCGATGGAGAATGGGTGCGACGTCTGCCTCTTTGAAGGCCCGCGCTCCACGCCGCAGCTTTCCTTTGCCGTGCGCCACCAGAACGCCACGGGCGGCATCGTCATCACAGCCAGCCACAATCCGCCGCACGACAACGGATACAAAGTTTACTTCGCCGACGGCGCCCAAGTCGTGGAGCCGCATGCGAGCCGGATCATCGCCAAAGTCAACGCGATCGAATCCGACGTCTACCAGCCCCTGCCCCTCGCTGCGCAAGGCCAGTTGACGATTCTCGGCCAGCACAACGATGACGCTTACATGAACTGCTTGGCCACCCTCGTGCTCGATCCCTCAGTGGTCGCCGCCGCCAAAGACCTCCGCATCGTCTTCACCTCCATCCACGGCACCGGCGGCACCATCGTCAAACCCATGCTCGAACGGCTGGGCCTCCATTACTCCACCGTCCCCGAACAGGAAATCCCCGACAGCCGATTCCCCTCCGTGAAATCCCCCAACCCGGAAAATGCCGAAGCCCTGGCCAAAGCCATCGAGCTGGCGAACTTGGAGAAAGCGGACTTGGTGATGGCGACGGATCCGGATTGCGACCGGATGGGAGTGGCGGTGCGCAATCGAGCGGGCGAGATGGAGCTGCTGAGCGGGAACCAGATTGGGTCACTGATGGCGTATTACCGGGTCACAAAGCTCATTGCGCAAGGGGTCATCACCGCCGACAACGCGGGGCGCTGCGTGCTTATTAAGACCTTCGTCACCACGGACTTACAAAAAGCCATCGCCGAACGCCACGGCCTGCGCTGCGTGGAAACCCTGACCGGGTTCAAATACATCGGCGAAAAACTCGGCAAATACGAAGCCGCACTCCCCCTCGAAGTCCGCACCTCCTACCGCGCCCTCG
>JAYTYG010000114.1:0-24833 GCA_043742585.1 Spartobacteria bacterium | reverse complement strand
GGATTAACGGCACCTGCGTTCTCCTCCGACCCTTCATAATTCATCATTCAAAATTCATAACTCCTAATACCTTCCTGCTTTTTCGTCTTATGTTTTCAGACACGATGAAATCCCTCTGGTTCCGGATCCTACTGCCAATGGTTCTCTGCACCGTGCATGCTTGGGGCGGACAGCCGCCAGCGTCCAAGGCCGAGCAGCTCCAGGCCGCCGCTCAGGTCTACGATATTTTTCACGCCAAATGCCTCGATTGCCACGCCTCCACGCTGGCCAAACCCAAAGGCAAATTCGGTTACGTGCTGGATCTCGAACGCATCGTCTCCAAACCCAAATACGTGACCAAAGGCGAGCCGGAGAAGTCCGATATCTACACCTTGATCCGCGACGGCGATATGCCCGGAGACGACGCCAAGGTGTCTCCTCTCACTGCGGCCGAGAAAGAAGCCGTGCGCCGCTGGGTGGCCATCGGTGCGCCCAGCGATTTATCGGGCGTGAAAGACAGCCTCTCCACGGCCCTTGGGACCGCTGCGGCTCCTGGGGTGCCTGCGGCTACCGCTGAGGCTGCTGAGGCCCCCAGAGCCCCGTGGCCGTTCTGGAAACATCTTCTGAGCTGGATCGGTAAGTTTCATCCCGTCTCCACGCACATCCCCATTGCGCTCATGCTCGTCGCCGTGCTGGCCGAAGCACTCGCCTGCTGGACCCAGCGCGATTCCTGGATGCAAACCGTCCGCTTCCTGGTCATCGTCGCAGCCCTTGGCGGCATCGCCGCAGCCGTCCTGGGCTGGATCAACGCCTATTTTTCAAGCTACACGGCCGGCAACCAGATCCTGCTCTGGCACCGGTGGCTGGGCACAACCACTGCGGTCTGGGCGTTGCTCTGCGCCGCGCTGGTCCTCATCGACGACTGCCGGGAGGGCTCTGAGGCCCGGAAACGCTTCCGCGGCGCCTTGCTCTTTGGCGCGGCGCTGGTGAGCGTCACCGGGTTCCTGGGCAGCGCGCTGACTTACGGGCTCGATCATTACCAGTGGTGAGCGGGCGGGGTTCCCTTAGTATATCATCAGTTTGACGCTTCTGCGCGCCCCTTGACTCGATAGGCCCCAAAACCTACCCTCTTATAATGAACTACCGCGAGCGCATCACCATTGATCCACGCATCCGCAGCGGTAAACCCTGCATCCGCGGCACGCGCATTACCGTGGCAGACGTGTTCGATTATCTCGGTGGCGGCATGACCATTCCAGAGGTGCTGGACGACTTTCCTGACCTCGCCGCCGACGACATCCAGGCGTGCTTCGCGTTCGCCGCAGACCGTGACCGCCGCCTGAACGTCGTTCCGCATGAAGTTGCTCTTTGATGAGAACCTCTCGCCGAAGCTGCCCCGCTTGCTGGCGACGCCTTTTCCCAACAGCGCACACGTCCGCGAGTGCGGGTTGCTTGGACTCCCTGACGAGGACGTTTGGGAGTATGCACGCGCCAACGGCTTCACCATTGTCTCCAAGGACTCCGATTTTCAGCAGCGGAGTTTGCTTTACGGACATCCACCCAAAATCGTCTGGCTCCGCATCGGCAACAGCACCCGACAGCAACTCGTCCAACTCGTCACGGTTCATGTGCAAGACATCCACGCGCTGAACGCAGACCCATTCGAGTCTCTGCTCGTCCTCTCGTAGGGCCGAAGCGCCTAACCAATTAGGACTAGTGCTTTGAGTTAACCTTTAAAATGCGGCCGGCCGCCGCTGCCACCCATGAATCCCAATAACGCTCCTCAAATTCCCATCGACCCCGTTGAAGCCGGGGACCCGCTTTCAAGCGCAGCCGCGAGCGTGGAGTTCGTGCCCAAAAACTTCTTCGAACGCGTCCCGATGGAAGTCCTCTTCCCCAGGCCAGGCCCTCTGGAAGTCGATATCGGTTGCGGCGAAGGCGCTTTCCTGGCCGCCGTAGCCACCGCGAATCCCTCCCACAACTTCCTCGGCATCGAACGCCTCCTCGGCCGCGTCAACACCGTCTGCCGCATCGCCGCCCATCGCCGCCTGCCCAATATCCGGGTCATGCGCGTCGAAAGCTCCTACGTCATCGAGCATCTGCTCCCCCGCGAATCCGTGGCCGTCGCCCACGTCCTTTTCCCCGATCCCTGGCCGAAACGGTATCATCACCCGCGCCGGCTCATTCAGGCCGAATTCATGAAAGCCCTCCATGGCGTGCTCCAGCCGGGAGGCGAGCTGCGCGCCAAGACCGACGATCTCCCTTATTTCCAATGGATGGAAAAAGTCTTCGCCGCAGCCCCGGGATTCGAGCGCATCGACTGGCCCGAGGAACCCGACGCTCCGGTAACGAACTTCGAACGCCGCTTTCTGGCCCAGGACCTGCCAATCTATCGCGCCCGACTCCGCAAAGTCTGAGCATTGAGAAAGCCGCGCAAACTCCACCCGCGGCCGTCGATTTCAAGTTGCACCGCCCCGCAGCGGTCCTCGCGAAACACCACGATCCCCAGCGCACTGACCCGCGCTTCCCAGTCCGCGAGGGGCTGGGGATCCTGCCCGAAGCCGAGCCCGGAGCAGAGGACGGCCTGTGGATGGGTGCGGGCGAGAAACTCTGGGGTAGCGGACCAATCCTTCTGATGCTGACCCTTAACAAGAATGTCGCAGCTCATGTCCGGTTCGTTTTCAATCAGCCATTGTTCCGTTATAAATCCGCTATCAAACATCCAGAGCACGCGCACCCCGTCGCATTCCAACATCAGCACCAGCGCTTTGTCGTCCGCTGCCCCCCGCTTTAAACCCGCCGCCGGAAAGAGCACCCGCACCGACACCGAACGCGAGATCTCGAACACATCGCCCCGCTGGTAAAGCCCCTTTCCCCGGCCCTGCGCGGCCAATTGCCGATGAAAGGCGCGCCGGGCAGGGGACCGGTCGCTGAGCACGGAATCGACGATTTGACGGGGCTCGAAATCCGACAGCGCAGCGCACGCCCCGCCGAGATGCTGGGAGTCGCCATGGGAAAGCAGCAGGCCATCCAGGGAGTTGACGCCCCGGGACCGCAAATAGGGGAGCACGACATGCGCGTAGCCGACCGCGGACCCGCAATCCCAGAGCCAATCGCGTCCGCCTGAACGCAGGTGGGCCGCGCCTCCGGAGCCCAAAGCCAGCACCGTGACTTCGCAATCCGGGGCGGGAGCGAGCCTTGGGATTTGGAGATAAACATGACCGCCGGGGATGAGAGCGCAACATTTGAGGAAGAAGAGGAGGGCTTTGGCTGCGAGCCAGTTAGCATTGTTAAAAAGAATGCTGGCCCAGGGACTTAAGCAGGCGCTGACGATGGAAAGGAGGCCCAGCGCAAGGATGGCAAAAGCGATGGGGACGGCTATGAGATTTGCCAGCAACGCCGCCGGCGCGAACAAATGAAAATAGCCGGCTGTAAAAAGCAACGAACCGAGCCAGGCGGCCAAGGTCACCGCCAGCGTCCCGGAAATGGCGTTCCAGGCCGATTGCACGAGCTTTTGGCGCCAATTAAAGAGGGAGCGCGGGAGAAAGGCATCGGGGCAGCCCAGGGGGGCCAGCCAGCGCTCAAACCGGGCCGCCAGGAGGACTATGGTGAGCACCAAAACAAAGGAGAACTGGAATCCGGTGAGGAACAACTGATTGCTGTCCCACGCCAGAATCACGAAGCCGGCGGCCGACAGGCTGTTATGGAAGATCGGCCGTCGATCCACCAGATACGCCAGTAAAAACAGGACGCCCATCACCGTGGCCCGCACGCAACTCGCGCTCAGCCCGGTGACCACCGCGTAGCCGATCAGGATAGGGATGCTCACCCACACGCCCGCCCGGCGCCCGATCCGAAACGGCTTCAGCAAAAACCAAACGAGCGCCCCGACCATCGCCACGTTCAGGCCGCTGACGGCGAAGAGATGCATGGTCCCGGTCTGTTGGAAAAGCAGCTTGGTGTCTGCCGATGTCTCGCCGCTCAAACCCAGCACCATGCTTTCGATCAGCGCCGCTATCTCCGGGGCATCCTCCAAATCCCGTTCCAGTTGCGTTTTCACCCAGGCCCGCGCATCGATCGCCAGGCCCATCAGCCGGTTGCCTTTGCCATGCTCCAAGACCTGGCAGTCGGCCGCGTATCGGGTGCGAAGTTCCGTATAAATCCCGCGCCGATGTTGGTCGGCCGTAAAATCAAAAACCCCGGGATTGCTGGGATGCGCCAGATTCTCACCGGCCCCGGTGCAGCTCACCTGATCGCCGTAAGCGGGGACCGAGCCAGCCCAGGCGACCCGGATCAGGGCATCGGTGGGGAGTGCGCGCCCATCGAGTTCGAGCTGGACGAGTTTGAGCGTAAACCGGGCGCGGGTGATGCCGCCGGGCGGGGTAAGCTCGGGGTCGCTCCAGACGATCCCGCGCGCCTGCACGACCCGGCTCCCGGCCAGGAACGCGGCGCTGAGCTCGGTGGCGGCGCCATGCTGTTGGCGCAGCGAATGGAGCGCGAAAAATGCGGTCCCGGTCAACACCCAGCAGCTCACGGTGCAAGGCCTCCAGGCGAAGCCCAGCGAGGCCAACGCCAGCAGACCATAGATGACCCCCAGCGAAACCGGGCACCATTCGGCCCCGAGAATCCCCAAGACCGCCATGCACAACAAACCGGTAAAGGGTTGGCGCGGGCGCAGCTCCCAAAACCGTTCCATGCCCTTCACCGATACGGCGCAACAAGTGGCCTCGCCACATGGGCAGTGCTTCAGGGTGGCAATGGCGTCCCGTCGCAGCCCCGTCCTCCCGAAACGGGTGCCAGGCGTTTGTATCATTCCCCATCTGTGGCGGATAACCTACGGATGACGGTCCGGGCCTATTGGCCATTGATGGAATTTGGACCAACTCCACACGCCGGAGGCGTAAACTGCCTGCTCACATCGAAGCTCTGACAAACGCCCGCGCCATCCGCCCGGAACCCGTCTAAGGCCCGACGTTTTTCTTCTGGAGATACTCCGGATACCGGCTTTGGAGAGTATTGAGCAAGCGCTTGGCGTCAGCCTCCTTGCCACAAGCCTTATAAGCCGCCACGGCCTTTTCGAGCGCCTGCGGCGTCACATTCTCGTCATCGATCACCACCACCATGGCATACACCTTGGCCGCCTCCTCGAAATTACCGCGCTCATTCTGTATATCACCCACCAGCACTCGCGCCCGGGCATTGAGCTCACCGTCGGGCTGCAATCCCAGAGCCGCCTCTGCTGTTTTTTGAGCCCCATCGAGATCCTTAACTCCAATTTGCGCCTCTCCAAGCGCCAACAGACCCGTCGTGCGCGGAATCGGTTCGCTTACCAAAACCAAATACTTCGTAAGCATCGCAACCGCCTTTTTGAAATCACCCAGCCGGATCTTAGCGCGGCCGAGATTAAGAAAATCATCAAGCTTCGCATCATCCCGCTCGGTCACCATGCCGAGGTATTTCGCCGCGTTACGAAAGGCATCAAGCTGGGTCTCGGAGGTAGGCGCTATCAAGCCGGTCTCATAATATCCCTGTCCCAACCAATGCAACACCTCGTAAGGCACTGGATGCTTGGCGCCATTTTTAGAATACAGCTCTATCTCACGGCCCACCGCCCCCTTATCTTCCAGATAGTAATAGGACAGTAACACCCGCAAACCTGCCCTCTCAAAATACTGCTCCTTATCCAGCTTCCGGGCTTTATCCAACAGCTCAGCCGCCGCCTTGTAATCCTTGGCTTCGAATGCCACCCAGCCTATCCAGTAATTAGCTTCCGAGGCCACCGGCGTATTGGGATAATCCTTTAGCAGCCGCCGAAAACTCTCAGCCATGCCCGCGTTTTCATTCATCTGCCCCTGGATCAGCGCCTTCTGATGAAGCGCGAGTTCGCGTTCCTTAGCCTTCGGATAGCGGACGATCAGCTCCTCGAAATCTTTAAGCGCGCCGCCCAATTCCTTGAGTCGCAACCGGGCCAGGCCGCGCTGACAAAAGGCAGCCGGGACGGACTTGCTGGTCGTATAATTATCTATCAACGAGCTATACGCCTTAATTGCGCGCCCGTAGTCCTTGGTCTGCATCAGGCACCAGCCGAGCTTGGAAAGCGCCTCAGCTTTGAACGGCGCGCTCAGGGTGCGCGAGTTTTCCACCAAAGCATAAAGCGGCGCGCTGCCGACATAATCCTGCTTTTTAAAAAGCCATTCCGCTTTCATCAACAGCACCTGATCGTGTTTAGGCGAGTCAGGATTAGCCGTTAAAAACTGATCCATCTCAGGGATAATATTCGCGTCCCCGGCCGCATACAAAACGGTTAACCTATCCGCAGCGGCATCGCGGCTGAAATTCGAATTAGGGAACTCCTTAATGATCTGATCCAGGAGCGCCACCGCCTCCTGCGTATTTCCCAACTGCCGATAAGCACTGGCCACCAGCGTTAGCAACTGGGGCCGAGTCTCCGGGCCTGCGGTCTTCCCGCTGGCAATATAGTTAGCAATGACTTCCTGATACTTTTTATCAGCGAAATAAATCTGCATCATACCTAACTCCGCGACATCGCGCCACCGCGCGATCCCCGGGAGTTGAAGGGCTTTCTTAAGCGTCTCAGCGGCGAGCGCAGATTGATCCAGTTCCCTGGCCCAAAGCCCGGAATAGACCATAGCCTGCGCTTTAAGCTCTTCATTGGCAGTGGTCTTGGCCAAGAGCTGCGTCTGTTTAAGCGCATCGGCGGTCCGCCCAGCTTCTTTAAACAACAGGGCCAGTGACAGCCGGCTGGCTTCCAGGAATGGGTTGTCGTTCGCTATATTGGTTAACTCCTCATAATTCGTCCGCGCTTCAGCCTTTTGCCCAAGCGCTTCCAGACAGCGCGCAGTAAAAAATTTAGCCGATGTTATCAGCTTAGTATCCTTCAATCTCACTGATGCCCGCCTATATAGATGCAGCGCAGTGGAATAGTTTTTTTCCTGATAATAGAGATCGCCCAACCGATAAGACGCTGGCCCGAGTAACTCGCTGTTGCTGAACTGCGTCAACAAAGCCTCGTAACTGCTCTTGGCGGCATTCGTCGCCCCTGTCGCCCGATAGGATTCACCAAGCCTATACAGCACATTGGCCCGATCCGTGCCCGCCGGATAAAGAGTCAGATATTTTTCATATTCCGATGCAGCCTGATCGAAGGCTTTCCGGTTATAAAAACTGTCGGCAATACTCAACTGCACTTGATCCGGCTTCATCGTGCCCTGTGGCGATAGACGGATCTCGCTGGTCGGGTCGGACACATCGACTGGCCCTGCGGCAGGCGTGGCCTTGGGTGGCCCGGGCGTGGCCTTAGGTGCAGCCTTGGGCGCTGAAGGCTTGGGCAACATAGGCGCCACCACTGGAACCACTGCCGCTGGTGGCGCCGCCACCGGGATTGCCACCGGGATTGCCACCGGGATTGGCGCTGGGATTGGCGCTGGCACTGGCGCCGGCACTGGCGCTTCAGGCGCTGGTGGCACGGGCGTTTCCGGGGCCGGTCGCACCACTGGCTCGGCCCTCAGCACAGGTTTACCGTCTGCGGGAAAAAATGGTTCCAGCGGCACCTCATTTTGAGCTGCGAGAGGCTGCTGTAAAATCCCCAGCGTCGTTAGACCAAGACCCATCCATTGCCAGCTTTTCATTCTACTTTAGAGGCTGTGGCAAATGCCACGTTCCAAACATTGGCTTCCCGACATATATCCAGCACAGCTACAATATCTTCGTATTTAGATTTCTTATCGCCACGCAGGATAATGGCGTAATCGGGAGCTAATTTTGTGAGTTCAGTCAGTCGTATGCGCAACTCGCCTGGCTCAATCGTCTTCCTATTCCATATCACCGTGCCATCAGACCTCACATTCAGCACCGTCTGGTTCATGACAGCAGCAGACTCCTTGCCGCTCTCGGCTGCCGGCACCTTCACATCTATATCCATCTCCTTTTTGGCAAAGCTCCAGGTAACAATGAAAAAACACATCAACACCAGGAGGATGTCGACCATCGGGGCGATCTGGAACCCGATGATATGAGGGGCTTGGCGGTTACGAAATTTCATTCAATAAAGAGTATTAGCCACACTCTAAAACTCTTCATCGGCAACGACTCGGGACGAGTCCCGCTTCTTATTATAATTAATGGCTACCAATGCCAGAATATGCGCCGAAGCTATTTCGAGATCCGAGATAAGACTCTGCACACGGTTCCGGAACAGCGAATAAAAACCCATCGCTACAATCCCCAAAACCAAGCCCACCGCAGTGGCTACCAACGCCTCAGAGACACCCGCTGCCAGCAGTAAATCCCGCGACGACACCGTTACCTTATTACTGCCCAGGACTCCAAACGAACGGATGATCCCAACCACTGTCCCTAACAAACCGATCATCGGCGATAGCATCCCTATATCAGCTAGATAGACTGTGCGATGCTGTAACGACGCGGCTTGGCTTTGACCTTCGGTTTGCGCTATCTCTTTTACTATATCAAAGGTCGCTCCCGGGTTTTTAGTGGCGAAATCCAAGGTCCTTTGGACGACGCGAGCCACGGCCTCGCTATGGCGATTGGAGATAGCTAGGAGGCCGAGATAATCGCGCTTCTTGAGCAACAGATCAGCGGTGTTCATGTAATTTGGAGTGAGAATCGCGCTCCGCCTTAAAGTGAAAAGATAAACCAGCACCAGCATGACCGTTAACACGGATAAGATAGCCAACGGCACCATGGCCCAACCGCCCGATTGTATCAGAGTCCAAACCACTACCGGATCCACTGAGCTGGAAGCCGGTACCGTCGATTTAATGGCCACTGAATCCTCCCCCGACGCAGTGGCAACCGTAGCGTCGCGGCTTGTTTTTTTCGAACCGTTTACCCCGACGCCAGCGGCGGCATTGCCCGAAGCAGCGGACATTTCTTTCCGATCGGAACTGTTTTTTCCGGGATCATCGGCCTTGCGAAAATTCGCTCCGTCTTGGGCTAAGAGTGAGCCCGCGCAAAGAAACACGGCAAAAAGAGAGGCGACAATTTTCATGAAATTCGGGGCGATATAGTAACCCTGCTCCTTTGGGATGCAACCCCAGCTTCCCAGCCGCACTCAGGATTGGATGTTAGCGACGCAATGACTGATATTTAAGCCACTTCATCCCGTTCCTGATGCCTATTTCCCTTCAAAAGGCCGATTTCCGCGCCAAACTTAACGACGTCCCTCATAAACCCGGCGTTTATTTGATGCGCGACCGGCTTAACCAGGTGATTTATGTAGGCAAAGCGCGCGACCTGCGCAAACGCGTCAGCAATTATTTCATGCCTTCGCGGAAAATGACCGCGGACATTAAGACCCGGGCATTGATCGACAGTATTTGGGATTTTGAATGGCACCTAGCTCCCAGCGAAGCCGAAGCGCTCTTACTCGAAGGCCGGCTTATTAAAGAATTCCGGCCCCGCTACAACATAGCGTTAAGGGACGATAAAGGGTTTCTCATGGTGAGAGTAGATATGCGCGAAGATTGGCCACGGTTTCGACTGACCCGGCTTAAAACCGATGAAGGATCGCGTTATTTCGGGCCGTTCGCTCATTCCGGACCCTTGCGGCAAACTCTGAATCTGTTGCGCAAGAAATTCGGTGTGTTGACGTTCGGTCGCGGTAATCCCACTGAGCGCGAGCTGAAATCGTCGACCTATCAGGTCCCACAGAAATTAAGCGATCTTAGCTTGGAACAATATCGCCAACGGGTGGAACAAGCGTGCGACCTGTTATCCGGGAAATCCAAGGAGATGCTCGTGGAGTTGGAAGCCCAGATGCAAACCGCTGCCGCAGCCCTCGACTTCGAAAAGGCCGCCCAATTGCGCGACATGCTTGAAGATCTGCGCACCACGACCAAGCCCATGCATCGTTACACCCGGTCCTTCGGGCATCGGGTGGGCTCCAATATCGATCCGCTCGCAGACATAACCGAACTCGCCGAGGCTCTTCAACTCGGGGCGCCGCCGCGTCGATTGGAATGTTTCGATATTTCAAACATCAGCAACACCCATATCGTCGCCAGCATGGTCTGTTTCATCGATGGGCGCCCGGCCAATCACCTCTATCGGCGCTTCCGTATCCTGGGGGTTAAAGGACAGGATGATTTCGCGAGCATGGCCGAAGTGGTTCGTCGTCGATACAGCCGCGTTTTAAAAGAAGCGGCTGCCATTTCCGCCCGAGTCCCGCAGACCGCCACTCAAGACAACGAAATCGATTACACCGGTGACTATTCCCAGGAAAAGCTCCGGGACGCCGTGGCGCGAGTCGCCGAAGAGCCTGGGAGCGAGCCTGTGCCCCGACTGCCTTCCCTGGTGATCGTAGACGGCGGCAAAGGGCAACTCAGCGCGGCCTGCCGGGAGTTACAGCTCTTGGGCCTTCAGGATCTGCCCATCATCGGGTTGGCCAAAGAATTCGAGGAGATCTATCGCCCGGGATTCTCCCTTCCAATGCTGCTGCCGCCGGATAGCGGCGCCTTGCGACTCCTCCAGCGTATCCGGGATGAAGCGCATCGTTTTGCCAACGGTTATCATCAGATTTTGATGAAGCGCCGGATTGGAGAGAGTTTACTGGATGCGTGTCCCGGGGTGTCGGAAGGCCGGAAGCTGCTTTTGTTAAAGCGGTTTGGCAGCGTTACGCGGCTTAAAAAGGCCACCGCTGAGCAAATTGCAGAGATTGATGGGATCAGCGCCAAACTGGCTGAGCAAATCGTCCGCTATTTGGCGGACAATCGGTAGGAGGGGGCGCGATTGGAAGGCGGCTGGAGGGCGCGGCTGGAGGGAATGGGAGGGATGGGAGACATAAGCGGTCATCCTGAGCGGAGTCGCGAGTACCACGAGCGACGCAGTCGAAGGACCCCGTGTAAATTCAGTTTCGCGGCACTACCAGATCCCTGAGCTGCCCAGAACCCCCAGAACCCCCCCAGAACCCCCAGAGCCCCAAGAACCCGCCCAGAACCCGCCCAGGAACCCTCCAGAGCCCTCCGTAACCTTCTCAGCCCCTCATCCCGCTCGGAGAGCGAGCCCTGCCTCCCTTCCTCCGCTCTTGGACTCCGCACTCGCTTAAAACGGGTGAGTTCACGATCCGTGGTTTCTTGGTAATTCCGGCGGCCAGCCGTTGGTTTCGGAATTTATTCACACGCTTCTGAGAAGATTTTAATTTTTTAAAAACAAAACACTCAGCCTTAAGCGTGTGAATAACTCTTCCAGATCCCGTTCTTCACTGCGCTGGAAGCCGTTCCACGGCATTTGGTGACTGCGAATAACCTACCAACTCAATTCCAACCCTTCCCAACAACTCCCAAAAAGGGCCAGTTATTGGCAGTTCCCAAAAGTTATTGGGCACTTATTCAGAATGTTTTTCACCGGGGAAAAACCTCAAATCCACGGATCCCAGCGCATAAAGGAAGGCCGGAGCTCTGCGCCCACGCCTAGCAGCGCACGCTAAACCTCAATGCAGGTAATAAAAAACCGGGGGAGCCGCAAATTTCCGCAAAAGCTATGAAATTGGGAATGAGGGCGGCGTGGCGTTTTTTAAAAAATTTTTCGGGGCAAATCTTTTGCCCGGCCCGGATCTTATTCACATGCCTCTGAGAAGGATTTAATTTTTAAAACCCAATCTCTCAGTAATAAGGATGTGAATAACTCTTCCGCGTGGCGTTCCACACTGCTGGATAAGGGGTTCCACGGCATTCGGGCCATGAGAATAACTCGTTAATGACTGCCAAAGGAGCCCAATAACCCCGATTTCCGACAGAGTTATTGGCGGCTCCTGGGCGTTCTTAACAACTTATTCAGACCCTTTTTGAATAACTTCCACGGCCTTTTCCGGGGCCGGTTTGCGGCTTTTTTTCTTCCCGGCCTGCTTCCAGAGCTGCTTCTCCAGCGCGTCGTGGGCGGCAGCCACTTCTGCCTCCTTCTTGCTCAACCCTTCCCCTTGTCCCAGCTCCATCCCTGACCACACGATCTTTGAAATAAACTGCTTCTGATGTTCCGGCCCGGATTGATTCACGAGCGGATACGTCGGACTCACCGGAGAAATGGCCTGCAGGATTTCCTGCAACCGCCCTTTGGGATTAGCTTCCGGCGGGTTCACATCGAGGTTTTCGAGCACTTCCCGGCTCCCAGTGAGCACTACCCGTCGCACCGTCACGTAGTCGGAATCCAAATACATGGCTCCGATCAACGCTTCATAGGCATCCGCCAATGCTGACGCGCGATCCCGGCCGCCGCTGGATTCCTCGCCCTTGCCCATCATCAGGTATTTGCCCAAGTCGATGCCTAGGGCGAGCACCCGCAGACCTTCCCGGGAAACCAACCTGGCCCGGAGCTTGGTGAGCTGCCCTTCGGTGAAATCGGGGTTATGATCGAAAAGATATTCGGTGAAAATGAGCTGGAGCACGGCGTCTCCGAGAAATTCCAGGCGTTGATTATCAAAGTGATGCCGTTGCGTTTCGTGGCCCAAACTCGGATGCGTCAGTGCTTCCGCTAAAAGGAGCGAATTGCGGAATTTATATTTTGTGCGCTGTTCAAGCGGATTCATTGAAAATGTGGGGATGTAGCCGGGGAAATGCCACTGGGGCATCGGAAATTGAAATGCAGGAGGAAAGTTAAAGACTGTTATTGGAAGATTCAGCCCGGATAACGCAGCGGGCAAAGAGCAGGGGCGACCGGGAAGGGCACATCTCCGATTCTTTACAAGCTCACCTCCGATGGGCGCCCTAATTAGGAGTTATGAGGGATGAATGACTAAGATTAGGAGAACACGACCGCTGTTAATCCCGGATTCTCTCCATTCACTCTTCATAAATTCCCGCAGCCGCGACCTACGTAAAAGGCCGGTCCCTTGAAGCGTTAACAAAGCCACCCAGCCACTGCGCCAAAGCTAATTAAAGCCATTTGGTCGCCCCGCGAAATAACCGTTTACGTGAAAGATCCGGAAAGGAGCCGTTAATTCAGGCGCCCACCTTTCAGGGGGTTCTCGAGGAGAGGTAGCCCTGAGAATCTTGAAATGGGGTGACCGACGGGGCTCGAACCCGCAACAACCAGAATCACAATCTGGGACTCTACCATTGAGCTACGGACACCATTTGGAGCACAGGACACTATCAGAGACCTGAGAATTGGCAACGAAATTTTTTATGACCCCTTTAACGGAGAATTATGAAGGATGAGTGATGAATGCTGAAGATTCAGAGAACGCCGGTGCCGTTGAGCCCGAAGGCTTCTCTTCATTCATCTTTCATAATTCCTCTAAGCTGTCACAGCTACCCGACGCAATTTGCTGATCAACTGCGGAAGGATCGTCAGCGCTGTGCTGATTTCAGCCGGCGTATTGAATCGGCTAAACGAAAACCGCAGGCTGGATCGGGCGCGTTCCTCAGAAAATCCCATCGCCTTGAGCACGTGCGACGCGTGGACGGACCCGGTCGTGCAGGCTGAGCCCGAGGAGCAGCAGATGCCGTGTTGATCGAGTAATATTAGGAGCGCTTCGGAATCGATCCCGGCAAATGAGATGTTGGAAGTGTTGGGCAGGCGCAGTTCGCGGTCGCCGTTGACTTGGGCGCCTTCGATTTGAGCCAGCACGCCGTTTTCGAACTCGTCGCGCATGGCGAGAATCTCGGTGGCTTCGTGCTCGAGGAATTCGCCGGCAATCTCGCACGCTTTGCCGAACGCTATGATCGACGCCACGTTCTGCGTTCCGGCGCGTTTGCCGAACTCCTGGCCCCCGCCGATGAGGTAGGGGTGAAACTTGGTGCGTTTGTGGACGTACAGTGCGCCGATCCCTTTCGGGCAGTGGAGTTTGTGTCCGGAGAGCGAGAGATAATGGATCTTGGCGTCGAGCAGATCGATGGGGATTTTCCCGATGGCCTGCACGGCGTCGGTGTGAAAGAGGACGCCTTTTTTGCGGGTGATCTCGGCGATTCTGTCGATCGGAAATACCACGCCTGTCTCGTTGTTGGCACACATCACAGTGACCAACGCTGTGTCGGAACGGATCGTGCGTTCGAGTTCTTCCAGATCGATCTGGCCGCTGGAATCCACTCCCAGCCAACTGATTTCATAGCCGCGCTTGGCCAGCGTCTCGCAATGCTTGAGCGTCGCCGAATGCTCAACCCGCGTCGTGACGATATGTTGCCGGTCGCGATCCATCAGCAGAGCCGATTGGATGGCGGCATTGGTGGATTCGGTGCCGCAACTGGTGAAAAGGACTTCTGCGGGTTCGCACCCGAGGAGCACGGCGACGCGTTCCCTGGCGCGTTCGATGGCTTTGTTGACCTGGGAGCCGAAATGGTAGCCGCTGGAGGGGTTGCCGTATAACTCGGTTAAATAAGGCAGCATCTCTTCTACAACGGCTGGATCAGCGCGTGTAGTGGCATTGTTGTCGAAGTAGATGAAGTCGCTGTCAGCCATGGCTCTATAAAAATATAGGAAGCCTAACTGAGGATTGGCTCCGCTGCCAATCGAACTTTATCGCCCTCGCTCACCCCTCACCCTTTTGCGTGCCTACGGCGTCCCGCCCCTAATTAAGCGAGTCCTGGACCGGCGCGGTCGGCTCGGATTTTCTGATCGGGAACACCCAGCGGTGGTAGAGAAAGAATTTCAGGCCGCTGAGAAAGAACTGGGTGGCCACGATGTCCAAATCGACCGGGAACCGGCCCAGGGTCAGCGCCATGTGGAAGTTGAAGGTCTTGAGTAATGTTAAGGTGGTGGACGACAGGAGCAGCATCGCGATTACGGCCACGATGTAGCGGGCTAGGGCGTCGCGCCGGCGCGAGTCGGTGCGGAAATTTATGAAATAATTCCAGAGAAAGAAAAACGTAGAGCTGACCGCGAGGCTGCAGATGGAAATCGCCCAGACCGGAAACGCCGTGTGCTGTTGGAGATAAGTGAACGGGGCCTTAATCAGCGCGTAATTGAGCGAGGCGCCGGCGATGAACCAAAAAATTCGCGAGCGCAGAGCTTGTCGGCTGGCCGAGGCCTCAGGTGTGGAGTTCGATTCCATGAGGCTCTGATAAGGGGGCGGGGGGGGATTATGAAGGATGAAGTATGAATTATGAAGGATGAAGGATGACGGGCCTTCGGGATTAACGTCACCTGCGTGCTCTGAATCATCCATCATCCATCATCCATCATTCGTCATTCGTTATTCGTTATTCGTTATTCGTCATTAGTTATTCATTATTCGTTATCGGTTATTCATCATTTGTTATTCCTGACGCCTGATCCTTTCGTCGTGCAATCAACGCTGGAACTCGGGCCGCAACCCGCCGATAAATGCCGGCTTTAGGCAATGCCCACCGTTTACCGCGTCGCTATTACCGCTGCTGGAGTGGCCAGCCCTCTGGGGTTGGGACTGGTTGACACCTTGACTTCCCTGCGGGCCGGACGCGACTGCGTGAGCGCGGTCACGAGCTTTGACGTCAGCCAAACCCGGGCGAAAACGGCCGGGCAAATGGATTGCAGCCAGCTCCTGGAAAATCTCACCCGCCAGGAGCGGCGGCTGCACCCGGCAAGTCACCTTTTGATCGCCGCCGCGCGGGAAGCCCAACAGGGGGACAGACACTTTATCCCGGAACTGCTGATCGTGGGGACCACCAGTGGCGGCATGAGTTTTGGCGAAGACTATTATCGGACCCAGCTCGGGCATCCAGGCCAGCGCTCCCACCGCTCCCACCGCGCCCGGTGGCTGGCTAATTATCTTCCCCAAAAAGCGGTCCACGACGCGCAGGAAACCTGCGGATTTACTGCGCCGACTCAAATCATCGCCAACGCCTGCGCTTCAGGGACCAACGCCATCGGTCACGCCTTCGCCCTGATCCGGGCCGGCAAACAGCGCAGGATCTTCTGTGGCGGATACGACGCCATTTCCGAGATGGTATTTGTCGGGTTCGACTCTTTGCAGGCCTCCACGGCGGAAAAAATCCGGCCCTTTGATCGTGACCGCAGCGGGCTGGTTCTCGGCGAGGGCGCCGCCATGCTGGCTCTGGAGGAGATGGAATCGGCGCTGCAGCGCGGCGCGCGCATCCTCGGGGAAGTGACCGGATACGGGATCTCGACGGATAACCATCACCTGACGCAACCGCATCCCTCGGGGATCGGGCCGCTGCAAGCCATGGAGCGGGCCCTGGCGTCGGCGGAGAGGCAGCCCCGGGAAGTCGACTACGTCAATGCGCACGGGACGGCGACGGCGTTTAATGATGCGACCGAGGGGACGGCCATCGCGCAGCTCTTTGGCGCGAAGGGCGTCCCGGTCAGCTCCACAAAATCCATGATGGGCCATTCGCTGGGGGCGGCCGGAGCCATCGAAGCGGTTTTCTCCCTGCTCGCCCTGCAACACGGGTTTCTGCCGCCGAACATTAATTACGCCCAGGCCGATCCGGCGTGGGACCTGGACATTGTGGCCAATCATTCGCGCGAAGCCCGGGTCCGCTGCGTGGTGTCGAATTCATTTGGCTTTGGGGGGACCAACGCCTCCATTGTTTTGGAAAAAGCCCGTGAAAATTAGGCGCCCGCACTTTCTCACCTCCCATTCGGATCGGCTGCCCAGGGGCTTCTTCCCATGAACCTGAGCATCGATGGTTACGCCTGGATCACACCCCTCGGCGCCGATCCTGGCGACGTCTGGGACCGCTGGATGCGCGGCGAAGTGGGCGAATCCAAGGTGGTGCAAAACCCCGCCTCGGGTCGCTCCCATTCTTATCTGAGCGTGCCGCCGAATCTGGTGGCTGCCTTGGGCCGCACCCCGCGCCTGCGGCGTTCGAGCGCGATCAGCTATTACGCGGTGGCAGCGGGTCTGGCGGCGATGAAAAATGCCGGGCTGGAGCTCACTCCGGAGACGGCCGCGAAAACCGCCGTGGTTTTTGCGATCTGCGATGGCGGTGTGTTTTATACACGTCGATTCTACGATCAGATCGTCAACGAAGGCGCCCATGCCGCCAGTCCTCTGTTATTTCCTGAAACAGTTTATAACGCCCCGGCCAGTCATTTAGCCTCGCAACTGGGGATCGATGGCGCCAGCTACACCCTGGTCGGCGACGCCTCGGTGGGCATGTGCGCCCTGCATTTCGCCGGTCAATTGCTCGCCACTCATGATATCGACCAATGCCTCGTGGTGGGCGCCGAGGAATGTGACTGGGTCTTGTGCGAAGCTTACCGGGATTGGCGGCTGACGCGCACTCCGTTGGCCGAAGGCGCTGCCGCTCTGCTCCTTAAACGCTCCGGGCGCCTCTCCCTGGTCACTCATCCCGGTGCCCCCTTCTTTTCCAGGCTCCAGGCGCCGACGGCCATCGGCAAGGTGCTGGCTGATCTGGCCCGAAGCGGTCCGGCCCAAGTGGCGGTTTGCAGCGCCAACCGGAGCTTCGTGGACGCGGCGGAAGCCGAGGCGATCGCGCGCCATTTTCCGGAGGCGCGCGCGCTCTATCCCAAACGCAGCTTTGGCGAGGCGCCAGGCGCGGGAGCGCTCATCCAGACTGTGGCGGCGGCGCTGGCGGTCGAGCGGAAGCTGGCGACAACGGCCCTGGTTTCAGTGCTGGGATTCAATCAGCAAGCGGGCGGGGCGCTGGTGGGCGCAGTCATTGATTGAGTTTGGTGGCCTCCTGCCGCTTCTATCGCTAGACGAAAGCGTGCCCGCGCCCTGGCGGCCGTCTTTTCCCGCTAAATCCACTTTTTAAACCCCTATTTCAAACACGTATGAATTGTCGTTTTCTGCTACTGCCTGTTCTCGTCGCTTCCGCTGGGCTGACGGGTTGCGATACAACAGAAGGTCAAAATAATCAGGCCGCGCGGATGGCCATGGTCGCCGCTATCCCCACCGAGGAGCCCGGCAATTACTTCATCGGGCGCCGTTATTATAAAGTGGATTACAAGTTCTGGGGCTTTGTGCGCCGCCCCGGCGAGCCCTGGAGCACGGCAAAAATGGTGATGCTTAATGAGCAGTCCAAACTGGCGCCCGACCGCGAAGCGGACAAGGTCGGCAGCGACAACAATTACGAATACAAGCTCACCGGCGAGTTTTCCGGCCAAACGGTTTATGAACCATCGAGCAACAGCTTCTATCCGGAGTTTGTGCTCAAAGGCAGCGAGCTGCGTTCCGTCACGCCGGCCTCGATTTACCGCACCTCCGGCGCCCTGGATCCTCAACGCCGGGTGATCGTCACCCCGTATTGATCACAAAAATTTAACGCACAGACGCGCCTCAGAGGCGCGGAGAGCTGAAGGGGACAGGCATTCCCCATCTCTTCGCCTTGCGTTACCGCCTTTGGGTAGGGACAGACGCGGGATCGCTAACGCGGCGCTGAGGCCCCGGGAATGGAAAGAGGGGCGTGCCCGGCGTGTGCCCCCCCAGTTTTCCGACCTCGGCGGCGCTAAAGAAATAAAATGCCTGCCCCCTTTTCCTGCCCCCATTTTCCTCTGTGTTCTTTGCGTTCTCTGCGGCTTCCTCTCCCCTCCTTTTTTCTGCGTTCTCTGCGGCGTCCTTTTCTAGGAAGCGCCCCGGCAGCAGCCCGTCTCCCGCACTCCGCAACACGCCGGCACGGCCAGTAAAGCGCCAAGGATCGGGCCCGCTATGTAGAGCCAAAGATGCTCCGTATGGCCGGAAACCATCGCCGGTGACAGCGACCGAATCGGGTTCATCGACGCCCCACAGATCGGGCCAGCAAACATCGCCTCCAAGGCAATCACTGCCCCGATCGCTATCCCCGCCGTAATTCCCTTTTCCTTCGCCCCTGTAGAGACGCTCAGGATCACAAGCATCAGGAAAAAAGTGAGCACGATCTCGAGGATAAAACTCTGCCCGGCGCTGCCCGTCGGCAATGTGGCGCCGAGCGTTTGATCCAGGGAAAAGAGCCCCCGCAGCAAACCGCTGGCGGCAAACGCGCCCAGCCCCTGCGCGCACACGTAAGCCGGCACATCGCCCCACGCAAAACGGCGGGCGGCGGCAAAGGCGATCGTTACCGCTGGGTTAAAATGCGCCCCGCTGATGTCCCCAAATGTGTATATCATCGCCAGGACGACCAGCCCGAATGTCAGGGCGATCCCGGCGTGGGAAATCGCGCCCTGGCTCACATGATTGACCACAATCGCGCCGGTCCCGGCAAAAACCAGACCGAACGTCCCGAGGAATTCCGCGAATAACTTTTTCATAAAGGCTTTGAGGCACGGCTCGGCTTGCGAGGCGCCGGGCAACACTCCGCGATCCAGTCGACTTTTGGCCGGAGCGCCGAGAGCCGCTTCTGATCTTTTTTAAAGAGCTCACGGGCACAGTCCTGCAAGCACTTGAGATTGGCGGCAAGCGCCGCAGGCAACGGGGTGGGCAGCGAATAAATCATCCAGTTGTGATGCCGCGCGGCCTGGACCAGGCCCTTCGCCTTCAGGTAGCTGAGATGCTTGGAGATCCTCACCTGCGGCTGCTCCAGCAACTCCTGGAAATGACACACACAAAGGGGCCTCTCGGCGAGGAGACACACGATGCGCAAACGAGTTTCGTCGCTAAAACATTGATAAATATCGGTCAGCTTCAAGGCAGGCACAAGGTTATCGGGCTAGCATATACCGATGCGAGCATATTCTCGCAAGGGATTATATACCTCCGCAGCCGCCGCTCCCGGTGCCGACGGGGCAACGGCATAACCCAGAGGCGCAGAGGCGCAGAGAATTGTAAAAAGTCGGAGATGGAGCAAGTGCCTGCCCCCTTCTGTTTCCGTCCTGCGCCTCTGCGTTAAAGCTCCCGCCCCCCTCTTTCTAAACTCGGCATCATCCCACCAGTGGATTCCAAACCTTTTCGAAACCCAGACCCAGGAAATCCTTCACGTTCGAAGTGGCAAAGTGCGTCACCCCGCCATGCCGCAAGGTGAGGCCAAGCCGGGCATCGAAAACTTGCCGACGAGGGAACTCCCGGTTCCCCGCCAGCGCCCAGACTTGATCCATGATCTGTGCGTTTTCCAGTCTCATCACATTGGGGATTTTCCAATAGGACACCACCAAATCCCGGGCCGCCTTCGCCGATAACGGCTGGGCCATTACCGCAGGATTTCGCAGCAACACATAAAGCTCCATCAAGCCATAATCTGTGATAGCCACCCGCGTGGCGACGGACCCGAAGTGCTGGCCCAAAAATTCCACCGCTCCCCGATGCCACGCTGACGAGGGATTCAGGGCATAGAGCAAAATATTGGTATCAATGCCGATGGTCATGGCTGCGTCCTCAATTCTTCTGCCGCCACGATGGCCTTGAAATCGAGCTGATCAAAATCCGCTGCAAACACGTCGGATTTGAGCACCGGCATTTTCCAATCAGCAGCTGTTTCCGTCACCGGATACATCACGACCATATATTCGATGCCCCGCCGCACGACTTCCGCCAGGGACCACTCGCGCTGTGCAGCGATGGCTTTGGCGTTGAGATAAAGTTGATCAGGGAGTTGGATTTGCGTCTTGATCATGATGGCATTTTGCCACATGTGGCAAAATTATCAACGCGAGACTCCATCCATCGGGTTGGCCAGCGCCTGCCGCCTCCCCGCTTTTTTAACGCAAAGACGCAGAGCAGTGATTTGTAAAACTCGGAGATAAAGTGTCTGTCCCCTTTTCCGTAAAAGGCGGCGATAAAGTGCCTGTCCCCTCATTCCTCTGCGGCTCGGCGGCTCGGCGTTAAGGAAATACAGCGCCCGCCCCCTATGTCCTGCCTCTGCGTGCTCTGCGGTTTTCATCTCCGGGTTAAAGCCTCTGTCCCCGTGCCTCCCCCTTGCCCTAAAAAACGCGCAACTCTTTTCCCACCGCAGAGTTCATTCAAAAAGACAGACCTCATCCGAGGCCACGCCTGAAACTTAACCCATACATCCCCAATGAAAGCCCTCGCCACACTCCTCTCAATTCTCGTCATGAGCGCCTCCGCCGGGTTCGCCGCAGATGGCAATAAACCCAAGCACAATCCCGAGGAAGCATTCAAGAAACACGATACCGACGGCGACGGCTCCATCAGCCTCAAAGAATTCATGGCCCGCCCCAGAGCTCAGAAAGACCCCGAGAAAGCCAAGGAACATTTCAAGAAGATGGACAAAGACGGCAATGGCTCCTTGAGTAAGGCTGAGATCGCCGACGCTCATCAACACGACGGCAAAAAGGGCAAGGGCGGCAAAAAAGCCACCACCTAAGCCACCACCCAAAGCAGCCCCGCTTCGGGCCGGGCCAAATAAAAAGCGCCGCACCAATGAGGTGCGGCGCTTTTTTTAAATTCCTACTCCGGCCCGGGAATTCAGCCGGCGCCCGTGCGCGGGCTACTTCTTTTCCTGATCGGCCCGATCCTGGTCGAGCCGCTCTTTGACCGCCGCGTAGAGCTCGGTATAGAGCGCCTGATCGGTCTTGAGCACTTCTTTGCCAGCATCGCGACCCTGGGCCAACTGCGCCCCTTTATAACTGAGCCAAGACCCGCGCTTTTCCACGATACCCTTCTCGATCGCCAGATCCAGCAGCGCGCCCGTGGCACTGATGCCCTCGTTATACATAATATCGAACTCAGCTTCCGTGAACGGCGGTGCCACTTTGTTTTTCACGATCTTCAGCTTCGTCCGGTTCCCGATGACGGTGCCGTCCGCCTGTTTGATCGCGCCAATACGGCGGATATCGCAACGCACGCTGGAATAAAACTTTAGCGCTTTACCGCCGGGTGTCGTCTCGGGGCTGCCGAACATCACGCCGATCTTCTCGCGGATCTGATTGGTGAAAAGGCAGACCGTGCGCGCCTTGGCTATGAGCGAGGTTAATTTCCTCAACGCCGCACTCATCAACCGGGCCTGTGCGCCCACCGTTGTGTCGCCGATTTCGCCCTCGAGCTCGGCCTTGGTGACCAGAGCCGCCACCGAATCGAGCACGATGACATCGAGCGCATTGGAGCGGACCAATGTTTCACAAATCCGCAAAGCTTCTTCCCCTGAACTCGGCTGCGACACCAGGAGATCATCCAGATTAACCCCCAGCTTCTTCGCATACTGCGGATCCAACGCATGTTCCACGTCAATAAACGCCGCCAACCCCCCCAGCTTTTGCGCCTGCGCTATCACCGTCAGCGTTAAAGTCGTCTTCCCTGATGATTCCGGCCCGAAAACCTCACAAACCCGGCCCCGGGGAAATCCGCCGACACCCAAAGCGCGGTCGATGACAATGTTACCGGTCGGAATGACCTCCACATCCAGTTTTTGGCTTCCGCCCAGGCGCATGATCGCGCCGTCTCCGAAATCCTTGGCTATCTGCTGGATAGCAAGATCGAGGTTTTTATTTCGGGCCGCAGTTACGCGGCCCTCTTCCTGAGTTGAAGCGTCGACTTTCGTGGCCATATGCGCGGCAACCTATATGCCGCCGGGGCCACTGCGAAATGAAATTCATCGGCCCATTTCCAGTTCCGCTCGATTCCTTACCCTGCGCTCCTGATCGCCCCTTAATAACGGCCTGTTCACCTCCATTTCACCAATTTATCCCACACCCGCTTTCGGGCGCACCGGGTTTTTGCTCGCGTTTTGAGGCCGCGCCGACTTTGTGTAGCCCATATTTTTCAAATGGAGACAAATTCGACCCCGGACCAACCAGAGTCCGAAACTCAAGGCGCCCCCGCAGCCGTGCTTCCTCGCACCGAAGCCGCTGCCCCCGCCACGCCACAACAATCACAGCCTGAACTCGCCCTTTTAGGGACCCCTGACGCCACTCCCCCCGGCGCTGCCCCGGCCCCCGAAGCGCAGGCCGAGCCCGATGAACTCACGGCTTTGGCCATCCGCTCCCAGGCCGCCCGACTCCCCGTCGCCGACGAGGAACGCATGGGCGCGCTGCTCAAGGAATCGTTGCTCTCAGGCAAAGCCGGCGTGCTCAAAGTCGTCGAGCTCCTCCCAAAATTACCTTGGATTGTCGGCATTCGCGCCGTCGAAAACTCCTGGCCCGAGATGAAAGCCACCGGGCGCGGCCAATTGCTCAAAGGCCTCGCGGAAATCGAGTCCGACAGCGCCCGCCGGATCCGGCTCAGCCTGGCCCGGGCCCTGTTCAAACTCGACCCGGCCACGTGCCTCAAGCTGACGGTAGGCGTCTGCAAAGAGATGCGTGAAAAGGAAACCGGCGCGCTCACGCAAAAGAACGCCCAGATTTTCGCGAACGTCTTCATCGGCAAGATCAAGCCTTGGCTGGCACTCCTGCCCCTGGCCGACATGAAGGCCCCGGACGGCGAACTGCTGGTGCACTGCGCCTTGATCGCGGTCTTCTCACTCCCGCACCCGCCTGTAACACAGCTCGGAGTCCTGCGTTGGGCCGGAGAAGCCGGGCGCCTCTCAAAACTTCAGGACGTCGCCCTCAACGCCGTCACCCGCAACACTTCGCGCTGGAGCTCCAAATGGCAGGCCGCTTTGCGCAAGGAAGTCGCCAATCTCCCAGAGGAAATCCTCGGCACCCTCAAGCCGTTGCTCCCTGAAAACACCGAGTCCACATCGGACTCCATCACACCCGAAGAGCGGCTCGAAGCGCAGGAGAGCGCGGACGGCCAAGACTCTGCGGACGACGCCCCTGATGCGTCCGAGGAAGGCGCCCGCGCGACTTCCGAGCAAGCGCCCATCACTCGCAAAGAACGTCCCATCTACGAGCCGCGCCCGCAGAAGCCCATCGAGCCCCAACGCAGCCGCGAGGGCGGTGGCCGTGAGCGCGGACGCGACCGTGGCCGTGGCCGCGATCGTAACAGCAACCGTGACAGCGATCGTAACAGCGAGCCCCAGCGTGACGTTGAACAGGGTTCCATCGAAAACGAACGCGCTCCCCGCGACAACGAACGCGGCTCACGCGACAACGAAGCGCGCAAAGAACGCCCGGTTTACCAACCCCGCAACGCCGGCACGGCCCAGAACTTCAATCTTTCTGAAACATTGCGCCAAATCGAAGCGCATGTGCAATCGCTACGCACCGAACTCACGGCAGCCCAATCCAAAGCGCGCCAAAAAGACGACGACCTCCGGCCCAATCGCCGCCAACCCGAACGCCCTGCGGCAAGCAGCATTCCTGGCGAACCCACCGTCGAAGAATTGGCCCGTCTCAACCTCCAGCTCGAATCGCGCATCACCGAACTGCAACTGCGCATTACGGAACTGGGGACAGACGCCGAGGATCGCGCGGCGAGTATTGGCGCCCACGACAACGAGCAAATCACCGACGTCAATCAACAGCTCCGCACCCTTCTGGGGTATAAGCTGCAGGAAGATTTCGCCGACTACGAGGCGCTCCAGAACGAATCCACCAGCGTCGTCGTCCAACAGCATTACCGCTCGCTCCTGGGCCACATCTTCGAAGTGCTGGCGACCGAAGGCATCCGCTTTAAATCCGAGGCGAGTTAGCCCACGCCCCGCAAATTACTCCCGCAATTTTGCGCGCGCGGGCAGCGACGCCTTACAAAAAAGGCGTCGCTGAAAATCGGCGTTAATCTGCGGATAAATTCCGGCCTCAATGCGCTCGCCCCGCGCGGCTCTGCACCCGGGAATTCAAACAGCGCGGCGCCAAAAGAAAGCCTGCGGGTTGTCCTACAGCCCGGCTGTTCTGCATTTTACGCCTCCGGCGTTTAAAAGGAGGACCTTGTGCCTCACACCTTCGGCCTCTTTACGCCGGAGGCGTCTGGAGTTTGGCCAATTTTAGATCCCGGAGGGATCCGAGCCTGTAGCCGGGGGTTGAGTCTGCGATACCCCCGGACCCCAATATAAACGCGATCCGACTCCGGAGGTGGTCGCAGCCGTCCATCGAAGGCGAACAAAGGTTCTGGGGGTTCTGGGGCATCTGGTCGGGCGGGGCCTGGCTGGCCGAGCGCCTGGCGGCCGATC
>JAYTYG010000113.1:0-2276 GCA_043742585.1 Spartobacteria bacterium | reverse complement strand
TAACGCGGAGGCGCGGAGGCGCAGAGAAATGACGGAATAGACAATTGCTCCCCGAGTTCCCCTGCATCCCCTGTATTTCAGTATCCCAATCCCATCTCCGCGTCTTGTATGCGTTAATTCGCCCGCCCCCGCACCTCAGCGTTAAGGCAGCCAAAAATTGCTGCTCATGACTAATAGACACTGCAGCGTTACGCTGTCTTCGAAGTAATCCTCATGCGTTACGCGAACGCTTTCATAAAGAGCGTTGAGCCAAGCCTGTCCATCTGGATCAAGCATCGCGGCCACGCCCAACGGAGCTGCAAAGAACGTCGTAAAATAGTCGCTGCCTTTTAGCGGAATGCCATCCAGCCGGTAGCCGGCTCTCAACAACTGTGGATCGCCCCCGGTGCTGGTCCTCGCCCATATTGAAATCCGGGCCGCTTGCGCAACGGAAGCGCCTCCCTGATTGCACAGCGCATCCGCGCCAAGACGCCAGGGCACGCGACCCGCATTATACGCATAGGCGCCATCAGCCTTCGCCTCCAGAAAACGGGCCGGAGCCGGAGTCGGCGCGGTCTCGGCGTGAACGATAAAATCCGGGACCAACCCTGTATTGCCAGTGGCCTGCATCGTCGTGATGACGCGCGCGCACGCCGTGGCCACAGACACCCATGTTTGATCCCCCGTAAAACGCGCGAACGCCGCAAAATGTCCAGGCAGGAAATCCGACGAGCGCGGCGTGGATTGATTATATTTATTACCGTCCGGCTCGACCCAATCCCCGAGCAGCGGCAACCGGCTGCGGGCGCCGATTGTGGCAGCCATTATCCCATCGATTCTCACACGCGCAGCCACTGCATAGTCGGGCCGGGCTTTTCCCCACTGGGCATTTGCTAACAACAAAGCTGCGGCGATGTCAGCATCACCGTCGAAAGCACTATCATTGCCAGATTTTGCGGGCACCCTCCACCGCATCAAGCGCGGCTCACCACGGCTGGGATTGGCCAGCGCAAAGGCATGCAGGCCATCGAAGATTTCCTGCGCCTGCGGGTCGCACCCCGCCATCAGAGCGACGATGACCATGCCGTAGCCCTGGCCTTCGGAGACTGTCACCCCGGGTTCTTTACTGCCAAAGCTGATCCGGAACATTGCCTTTCCATCCTTGGATAGTCCGGCATCGCGCAGATAGCTGTCTTTCCAGAACCGATAGAAATCGCGCACATCAGCATCGAGCTGCGCCTGGGTGCGATGATTAGGTGAAAGGCTGCCCTCAGCGTATTTGACATGCTGCGGGAACGGTCGCGCAACAGCAGCCGGCGTCCCCGCCAAACATGACAGCGATATAGATAACAGCGAGATGGCTAGCAATGAACAAGGGTACTTCATAACTCGCCATTTAGACATCATACCAGCGCCCTATCGCAGCTAAGGCGACATCCCGCGGTATTTGGAGCACGCGAACACCCGCCACTGACGCACCGACACCCCCCGCCGTGCCTGATCAATACAGGCAATGACTTCGACCTTCTCAAAACCGCCCCGGATACTGGAGGGCGGATTTTCCTCAGGTCGATCGGTGATATAGAGCGCATCGCGGCCCACAAAGAAGCTGACCCCTTCTTCCCGGCTCGCATATTCATCAATAGCCAATTTTGGGGCCGCCAACACTAGGGCATGCACGAATGCTTGCCAGTGGCGATCGGCGTCCTCACCAGTGGCTTTTGCTGGTGGCAACGCGCCAAGCTTGATGCGGAGCTCGGAGAAGAGGGAGCCTTCCTCCGGAGTTGCTGGCGTCTGTTTCACAAGATCCCTGGCCACCTCGCGCAGGTCGACTAACTCGTCGTATCGCGGCCAAAACGAAAACTGGTTTTCGATATTCATCGACTCCGGAAAATAGATCGGCGGATGCCCAGGGCCGGCCGCGCGCTTCTCTTTCATATAGAACCCCAGGATCGCCGCGTTCCCATAAGAGTTAGCTATCAGGAAAGCGGGCTGCCCGAGTTTAGCTTCATAACCAGCCCGGATCTTTTCGATGGTCTGCGCCGATGTGCGCCAGCCGCGCAACCGTTTGCTCGGGTCGCGATTGTATTCCCACGGAACACCGACGCTGCGGACCATGTCTGTATCCAGCAAAAGCAAACTCATGCACAACCCCAGGCCGATCGAGGCCAGTGCAAAGCGCCGTTTAAAGAGCGATGTTTTGGCGGCCTCATGCCAGATCGCTGTCGCTAGAATCGCCAGGCTCACCATGGCGGGGGCGGTCCAATTGGCTTCACCCGACTGCTTGAGCGAGAGCC
>JAYTYG010000112.1:0-1866 GCA_043742585.1 Spartobacteria bacterium | reverse complement strand
CGCGCCCATGGCGATGCACCATTTGGGCTCGGGCATTTGATCCCAGATGCGTTTGACGGCCAGCGCCATCTTATAGGTGACGGTGCCGGCCACGATCATCACGTCGCTTTGGCGTGGCGAAAAGCGCATGACTTCCGCGCCGAAGCGAGCGATGTCGAAGCGCGAGGCGCCCGTGGCCATCAGTTCGATGGCGCAGCAGGCGAGGCCCATTGGCATAGGCCAAAGTGAATTCTTCCGCATCCAATTGATCGAGGCGTCGAGGCGCGTGATGATCACGTTACCTTCGATCTTGGAGTCGTATGCGACCGGGGCTGTTTCAGGCATGGCGCGCAAAACTAGTCGGGGCGAGGGTCGCATCAAGTCAATTGTCGGCGGAATTTAGCGGAGAGGGGATGGGTTGAGAGGAGAACGGGATGCATTCGTCGATGCATGTCGGCTTGGATGTTGATCTGAGCCAGTGCAGATTGCATGTCCTTGAAACGACTGTGGAAACGAAAGAGCAGTCGAGTCATGCGTTACTCCAAGCACTTCCGTCACCCTCTCAATCTCTGTATTCTCTACGGTTGCCACTTCCGGTTTTAGGCCGCCGACTTTGCCTCTATGCTTCACGTAGTTCTCATCGAACCCGAAATCCCACCGAACACCGGCAGCATCGGCCGCCTGTGTCTCGCCACCGGATCGCACCTGCACTTAGTCAAGCCTCTGGGCTTTTCCCTCGATGAACGCTCTCTGCTCCGCGCCGGTTTGGATTATTGGAAGGAAGTGCGCCTGACGGTTTGGGAGTCCTTTGCAGAGCTGCGTGCCGCGCAGTCGGAGGCGGCGCGCTTTTTCTTTCTGACGACTAAATCGGAGGCGGCGTATTGGGACGCCCGGTTTGAGGCAGGGGATTTTCTGGTGTTCGGGCGCGAAACCAAAGGTTTGCCAGAGGAGTTGCTGGCCGCAAATGCGTCGCGTTGCGTGCGGATTCCGATGAGTGATCAAACGCGTAGTTTAAATCTGGCGACGGCAGTGGGGATCGTGCTTTTTGAAGCGATCCGCCAGCTGCGCTAGTTTAAAGCTCAGCGAGTAATCGTTTGTGGATGTTATCAAAGCCGCCGTTGCTGAAGATCACCACCACATCCGTCGGCGCGACCAATGGCCGCAGGCGATCGATGATTTCACTCACGCCCGGTTCGTAAAAGGCCGGTTTGCCAGCCGCCAGAATCTCGGCCACGATTCGCTCCGGGTCGAGTCGGTCATTTTCCGGGAGTTGATCGAGGCGGGCGACTTGGGCGAGGATGACGCCATCGGCCTCCAGGAGGGCGTCGGTGAGAGTGTTTTGAAAAACGGCGCGGCGGGTGGTGTTGGATCTGGGCTCGAACAGGGCCCAAAGTTTGCGGCCGGAGTATTGATGGCGCAAGCCGCGGAGGGTTTGCTGGATAGCGGTGGGATGATGTCCGAAATCATCGACAATGGTGATGCTGCGGACCTGGCCGCGGACTTCTTGCCTGCGTTTAACGCCTTCGAAGGAAGCCACTGCCTTTTGTATGCTGGGCAACGGGACTCCGTAGAAATGGGCGGCTGAGATTGCCATGGCGGCGTTGCGCACGTTGTATTCGCCGACAGCCTGCAAATCGAACCGGGTTTCGAGCAGGGTAAATGCCGAGCCGTCGGCCGAGTAACTGACGTTGTGAATTTGCCGCGCTGCATTTGGGGAAAAGCCCACCTCGAGCAGTTGCGCCCTGCAATCGCGGGCGACATCGACGCAGTTCGTGTCATCGCCATTGATGAGGACCATGCCTTCGCTGGGAACCACATTGAGCAAGCGGCGGAAGCTGAGCTTGATGGAGTCGAGATCGGGAAAGATGTCGGCGTGATCGAACTCGA
>JAYTYG010000111.1:0-2421 GCA_043742585.1 Spartobacteria bacterium | reverse complement strand
ATGGTGTTGGCGCAGAGGATGGCGTATTGATGCACCTTCATCATGGCCTCGGTATAGACAGCCGGCGCACAGGCGTACCCGATCCGGAAGCCGGTCATGGCGAAAGCCTTGGAAAAGCCGTGGAGAAAAATCGTGCGCTCGCGCATGCCTGGGAGGGCGGCGATGGAGACGTGTTTTTCGCCGTCGTAAGTCAATTCGCTGTAGATCTCGTCGGTGAGCACCACCAGATCGTGTTCCACACAAAGCCGGGCGATCTTTTCCAGCTCCGCCCGGGTCTGCGTGGCGCCGGTGGGATTGCATGGGAAATTGAGCATCAACACCTTTGAGGCGGGAGTAATCTTGGCTTGGAGCGCGGCCGCAGTGAGCGTGAAATTCTCTTCGGCGCGCGTGGCGACGGCGACGGGCAGGCCGTGCGCCAGCAGGATGCTGGGGCTGTAGGAGACGTAGCAGGGCTCGTGATAGAGCACCTCGTCGCCCGGATTGATCAACGCCCGCAACGCCAAATCGATCGCTTCAGAAACCCCCACCGTCACAATAATCTCGGTCTTCGCGTCGTAATGAACGTTAAAATGCGTCGCCACATATTCCGCGATCCGTTCCCGCAATACCGGTAGCCCGAGATTCGAGGTGTAACCCGTGTGCCCGCTTTCGAGGCTGTAGATCGCCGCCTCGCGGATATGCCAGGGCGTGTCAAAATCGGGCTCGCCGATACCGAGCGAGATGACCCCTTTCATCGACTGCACGATTTCGAAGAAGTCGCGGATCCCTGAGCGTGGCAAGGTTTGCACGTGGTTCGCGATATGTGATTTAAAGGTCATCGGAGACGTTTCTGGACGAGGTTGGAACGAGTTTTTAAAAGAATGGAACAGGGCCGGATCAGCCGGCGCTCAAATTCCGCAGAGGATCGCCTGGAATCGCCGGGCGGAAGTGCCCGGACACCGGCAGTTGGGAAGGATTATGGGGAGACGGCCAGCCGCTCGGGTCGAGCTTCCCGGTAGAGCGCGACGCCGTTTTCCTTGTAAGCTTTGAGCCGGAACCGGGTGGCGGTGGAGATGACGCCTTTGATGGTGCTGAGCTTCTCGGAAATGAAAGAGGCAACGGACTGGAGGGTATCCCCCTGGACCACGACTAAAAGGTCGTAGCCGCCACTCATCAAATAGCAGCTTTGGACCTCGGCGAATTTGGCGATCCGAGTGGCAAGCCGATCAAACCCGCCGCCGCGTTCCGGGGTGATCTTGACCTCGATGTAAGCGATCACGGCGCTGCCCTGGAGGCATTCCTGAGCCACCACCGCTTGATAGCCGAGAATCACGCCCTCGCGCTCCAAGTCTTCAATGCGAACGGCCACGGCGCTTGCGCTGAGGTCCAGGGCCTTGGCGAGATCTGCAATTGGGGCCCGGGCATTCTGGCGCAGTAAAGAGAGCAATGGTTCCATGACGAGTTTTTGCAGATAAGCAGCGAACGCCCCGGAAGTCATTCATAAGTTGGTGGCGCTGACGTCTCCGACCCGTCCCCCGCCCCCATGGCCACTCCGCCCCGTGGCTTCCCGGGCGCATCTCCGTTTCTTTACGCATGGCGGGAGCTGCGAAGACAGCCGCCTACAAGGGCAAGGAACCACCGCAACGGGCCGGCCCCTCACCCCACACGCCCCTGCGCTACTCCGTGCGCAATGCCGCCAGTTGGCTGCCCCGCAACGCCAACCGGGTCGCAAGCCACGCCCAAAACAAACAGCCCAAAAACAGCGCGCTTATCAGCAGCCCCATTTCAACCAGCGGCAACCCTGCCTCCCGGCGAAACAACCCGGGCCATACCGCCAACAGCGCGCTCACGGTCCCGCTAGACAGCCCGGCGACAATCAGCCAACGATGTTCAGCAAACACAAGCGCCCGTAACTGACCCGGCCCAAAGCCCAGCGCCTCCAGCAACGCGAACTCAGCGCGCCGCTCCAGAACATTGCGCGCCACCACGATCGCCAGGCCCGCGCTCCCCAACAACAAACCCAGGCCGCCCAGGCCCTGGAAAATCGACAGATAACTATTTTCCACCGCCTGAAACTCCGCCAAGCGCCGCGAGGCCGGAGTCGCCTCAAAGCCGCGATCCTGCAAAGCGCGCGAGAGATGAGCGGCGAGCGGCGAGGACATAGCTAGGGGTGAATCGATCAGGAAAAACCGATAGCCACCCTGGCTTGGGAACTTAGTCACAAAGCTGCCTTCAGCGATGACTATATTCCCCTGCAAAACCGAGCCATTGAGCACCCCTTGAATGCGCACTTTAAAAGGCGCGCCGCGCTCATCTATATAGTCGACAGTATCCCCGAGCTTCTTCTGCAGCGCCCACTGCAATGTGGCCTGATCAACGACGCCCACCAGACTTCCGTCCGATCTCTTATCGTCGAGCCCGGCCCAACCCGCAGCTTGTTCC
>JAYTYG010000110.1:0-9784 GCA_043742585.1 Spartobacteria bacterium | reverse complement strand
CTTACCTCTCTGAGTAAATCTTGAGATTTGTAGTGCCTTTGGGGCGAAATGTAGTTCTGCCTTCAGAGGAGAATCGTAAAATGAGAAACCCGGGTTAATCGCTTGCCCCGTCACTCGCAGTTCGTTTGCCACCCCGAACTTCCGTCATTCTATCCTCTGCTCCGCGTTCATTCCGTCATTCTGCTCTCTGCGGCTCCGCGCCTCCGCGTTAATTCCGTCATTCGGTCCTCTGCGTTAATCCCCCAAGCCGCCGGAAACAACGCACATCGACTTGTACGCTGACAGATACTTTTTCGCCATCGCATGCCCAACAAACTGCTGGGCCTGCGTGCGGGCGCGCACCGCCAACTCCTCCTGGGCCGCCGGGTTGGCGATGAGCATGGTCAGCGCGCCACACCACGCGGCTTCATCGTCGGGAGGCAAATACAACGCGCCAGCGCCCCAGGCCTCGCGCAGCTCCGGCAAATCGCTCAGCACCAATGCGCAGCCGCAACGGGCGGCGTCCAGAATCCCCACATCGCATCGACACGAACGAATGGGCGCCGCATAGATGACGGCCCCCCGCATCCGTTGAGCGAGCGCATCGGCCGAGAGATTCCCCAGAAACACGGCGCCCTGGCGCGGCCCGTTTCTAGAGTGCTCCGCGCATTCACCCGCCACCTCCACGGGCCACTCCAAATACGACGCTATCCGGTCCAGCAACGCGATATTCCGGACCTCATCCCGCATGTCGCCCACCGAAAAAATCCGCGCCCGCTTGGGCTCGAATCCAGCGGGCGCACCCGAGCGGGATTCGGCACCTGGCGAATTTGGCAGCTCTGACATTTGCGCCGGCCGCCCGCCATTCTGAGGTGGCAGCGACATCTTGAGTGGATGCGCGCCGATCAGCACCGGAACGCCCCAGGGCAGAGTGGCGTAAACATCAGCGCTGAGATGCACAACATCAGGGCGAAAACTCCGGGCCACCCCCAGCAGCCAGCGCCCAACGCCATCCGCGAAAGACGTGCCGAGCGCCGACTGCGCCTCGCAGTTTTCAAAAAGCCGGGTTTTGGAGAGAAGCCGCAGATCCGCGCGCTGGGAAGGCGAGAACTCGCCGCCAACGGGGACCAACGCCAACGCCAACGAAAGCGGAAGGTCGTTCAACATTCGCAACACCTCAAAAACATCGCTCCAATCCACTCCACTCGGGTCCGTTGTCAGGAGAATCCGGAGCGGGCTGTTTGCGGACGGGAGATTTTTCATCGGATCACACGCTCCAACTCCGAGCGCCTCAAAGTAAGTTCACCATCACCACTGGGAACATCGCGCGCCGAGAGCCCGGCGCGCCTCAGCAAAGCGCGGTTGCCGCTATCGGGCGTTCGCGCAGGGCCCCCCTTTTCGCGGAGAGATCATTTAAACCGAAAGCATCGAATAGATGGCATCGACACCAATTCCTGACAGCCTTTGTAATCTCTGCGCTCTCTGCGGCTAAACTCCGCCGCGCCCCTTTATTTAACCTCGTTCAGACTCCAATCGTAGTCCTGATACGTCAATTTGGCATCTGCCCGCAGCGGCTTGGCGAGCCGTTTATTGAGGACAACGAGCACGCCGCCCGTGACTTCAAAGTCGGCCTTATTCCAATCAAAAATCTTCGATATCTGAGCGCCGTCCCTGGTGGGAATGACCCCATGTGGCGAGTTGATGTAAATGCGCGCCTGCTGCTCGAACTGCGAGTCGAGCTCGGCCCCTGAATAAGGTTCGGAGCGCAACGGCGGGCAACTGCGGCTGGCGCAGTTGAGGGCGAAATGGATCCGCGGCTCGCTGAATCGCGCCCGGATCATGTCATTCTCCAACTTGTTAAAACTCATCTTCTCCCCGGCCACCAGGATCCGGTTGCTCATAAAGAAGGTAAAAAGCGTGTCCTTGACACTTTTGAGCGGATATTTCTCCAGCGCCTCGTGAAGAATCCAGGCGTTGTAAGCGTTGACGTAGAAAGCCAGCGCCTCTTTGTTTTTCGCGGCCGGCACGGGCGCCGAAGCGATTCCATCGACCACTTTCCGGATCGCCTTCATATCCTCCGGAGACGATTTCCAATCCGCATACCTAACCCCGGCTGGAGTCACGTATTTTTTCAGCAACCGCGCGTAATCTTCGGGCCACTCGGCCTGGACCGAGGCAGTAAAAGCCAGAAGCAGCGCCAGAAGAGTAAAAAACCGTTTCATAGGGAGTTCAATCAACCTCAAGCCCGTTGAAGCGAAAAGCGCCGTCTTGGAGGAGCTACCGGAGGAAGGCGTCCCGCGAAAACATAAAATCCGCGCTGCGCACTTTTGAGGGCGCGCAGCGCGGATTTCGAGAAGGAAAGCTTTTTCGGGCTTTCCAAAAAAGCGCGATTAGCGCTTGGAGAACTGGAAGCGCTTGCGAGCGCCGGGCTGGCCGGGCTTTTTGCGCTCTTTCATCCGGGGATCGCGAGTGAGCAAGCCTTCGAGCTTGAGAGCCCCGCGGAGCTCAGGATTGCACTCGATCAGAGCGCGGGAGATGGCGAGACGAATAGCGCCGGCCTGACCGGTGACACCGCCGCCATGTGTATTGACCGACACATCGAAAGCGTTCTGGGTCTTGGCGACTTCGAACGGCTCAAGCACTGTGTTCTGAAGATCAACCGTCTTGAAATACTCGTCAAACGCTTTGCCGTTGACTTCAATCTTCCCGCTGCCGGCCGCCATGCGGATCCGGGCAACTGCGGTTTTACGACGGCCCGTGGTGATAAATTGCTGAGACATGAAAAAGTGGGAAAAGGGCGACTTACTTGACGGGGGCAACCAATTGCGGCTGCTGGGCGACGTGAGGATGTTCAGACCCACCGTATACCTTGAGCTTGGTGTAAACCGAGCGGCCGAGGCGGTTGTGAGGAATCATGCCTTTCACAGCATGCTCAACCAGCAATTCAGGGCGACGTGCCCGGCGCGCCTTGACGCTCTCAGACTTGTGGCCACCGACGAATCCCGAAAAGCTCATGTAGCTCTTGGCTTCTTCTTTCTTGCCGGTGACGCGCACCTTGGCTGCGTTGATCACGATTACGAAATCGCCCGTATCCACGTGCGATGTGTAAATGGATTTCTCTTTGCCACGGAGAAGATTGGCGGCTTTGACTGCGACGCGTCCGAGGACTTGGTCGGCTGCGTCGATGATCCACCACTGGCGTTTAACTTCGTTTGCTTTAGCTGAAAATGTTCTCATGAATCCTGTCTGGCTCGTTTGGTCTGAAAAGGGTGCGCAAGCTATTGGAGCATTCGAAACGTGTCAACGGATTTATGGCCTTCACAAAAATCAGCTTCGAGGCCCCGCCCGCAGCCCCGCCATTCCTCTCCCAATGCCCATTGCGAGCTGATTGCAAGCCGATTGCGCGCCGATCCACCCACTCCCCGACGCCCCACTCCGGCGGGTGCGGGCCGGAAGTTTTGCCAAATTAAATCGTCCCGGAAACATTTCGGCATAAACCTCGGCGAAAACGTCCCGAGACATTTGCATCACCGCTCGAACCACCCGCGCCCCGCACCCCGCCATTTCAAGCCTCCGGCGCGCCAGCGCGCTGCGCCTGCAAAGCCCCTTGCCCCTTGCCCCTTGCCCCTTGCCCCATGCACGTTTCACTCCCAGCTTTCATCCGTCGTTATAGCCATTGGCTGCATACCCGCTGGCCGGCGGGCTCCGTGGAAAAGCTGCCTGTCTGCGACGAGGCCGGCCGCACCAATTTGCAGGGCGTCCGGATCGTAGGCGATCTGACCGGCATTCCCCTGCTCAAGTTCTCCTCCGATACCGGCGCCCGGGCCATCCGCTCCATCCTGCAGGAGCCCGGATTCAGCCCGGGCCGGGATGCTGAAATCCTGGATATCGCCATCATCGGCGGCGGCGTGGCCGGGATCTCTGCGGCCATCGAAGCAAAATCCGCAGGGCTCCGTTTTGAGGTCTTTGAAGCCACCCAGGTTTTTTCGACCGTGGCGAACTTTCCCAAAGCCAAACCCATCTACACTTACCCCAGCGCGATGCAGCTCAAGGGCGGGCTCCAGTTCAGCGCGAACGTGAAGGAGGCGCTGCTGGAAGAAATGGAGGAGCAGCGCAGGAACGCGGGCATCGAAATCACGGCGGCGCGGATCTCGCGCATCGAGGAGCAGAACGCCGGGCTCGTGCTGCATCGCGAGGGCGCCGCGCCGATTCGCGCCCAGCGAGTCATCGTCGCCATCGGGCGCAGCGGCAACCATCGCAAGCTCAATGTGCCCGGCGAAGAGCTGCCCAAGGTCTATAATCGACTCCACGACCCCAAGGAATTCGCGGGCAAACAAGTCATGGTCGTCGGCGGCGGCGATACCGCGCTTGAGACCGCCATCGCCCTCGCAGGCTGCGGCGCACACGTCACCCTCAGCTATCGCAAAAAGGAGTTCGCCCGGCCCAAGCCCGAGAACCTGGCCAAGCTCGAAGCGCTCAGAGCGGATCCCGGGGCGAAGGTAGAGATCGAGCACCCCAGCAGCGAACGCGTCACCACCGCCATGACCGAGCAAATGCGGGAAACCACGCCGACCGGGTCGATCCGCGTGTGCATGGGGTCCACGGTTGAGCGGATCACGTCGGAGATCGTCACCTTAACCGATACCAACGGAGAACAAGTCCGGGAATCCAACGCAGTGATCTTCACCATGCTCGGCCGCGAAGCGCCCCTGGAATTTTTGCGGCGCAGCCACATTAAAATCAGGGGCGAATGGAGGCCGCGCACGTGGCTCAACTTCGGCGCTTTCTTCGCGCTCTGCTGCTTTGTGTATCTGTGGAAAGGCGGCACCGCGCTCAACGCAGCGTTTAAGGAAAACCATTGGTTTCCATTCAATGTCCCCGACTTTTTCCACGCACTCGGCGGCTCCATTGCCGCGCAAGCCGCCGACGCCGCCTCGCTCCTCGGCACACTCAACATCACCCTCACCGAGCCGGGCTTTTATTACTCCCTGGCCTATACTTTATGCGTGGTCATCTTCGGCGTACGCCGGATCCGGCGACGCAAGACGCCCTACGTCACCTTGCAGACGCTGTCGCTGATCGGGTTTCAATTATTCCCGCTCTTTTTGCTCCCGTATTTCCTACTACCGTGGGCGGGCCACAACGGTTGGTTTGAGAGCGGCTTTGGCAAAAGCTTTGCCGACGCGCTTTTCCCTGCCGCCAACTACGGGCATGGCCGCGAATACTGGCGTGCATTCGGCCTGATCCTGGCCTGGCCACTCTTTATTTGGAACGTGTTTACCGAGCAGCCCATGGGCTGGTGGCTGGCGATTTCCTGTGTGCAAACATTCGTCATTATTCCGCTCATAGTCTGGCGCTGGGGCAAAGGCGCTTATTGCGGCTGGATCTGCTCCTGTGGCGCCCTCGCGGAGACCCTGGGCGATCAGCATCGACAGAAAATGCCCCACGGCCCGCTTTGGAACCGCCTCAACATGGTCGGCCAGGTGATCCTAGCAGCCGCCCTGTTTTTATTTTTACTGCGGGTCCTGGGCTGGATGGGCTGGGGCTTTGCCCGCGACTTGGGCGGCCTGCTTCTCAGCGGCTGGGCGCCCCTGGGGCTGCAGCTCAACTACTATCACTTTGTCGACATCTTCCTCGCCGGGATCGTCGGGGTCGGCATGTATTTCTGGTTCAGCGGCCGGGTCTGGTGCCGGTTCGCGTGTCCGCTGGCGGCGCTCATGCACATCTATGCGCGATTCTCCAGATACCGGATCTTTGCGGAGAAGAGTAAATGCATCTCCTGCAACGTGTGCACGAGCGTCTGCCACCAGGGCATCGACGTCATGAATTTCGCCAACAAAGGCATCCCCATGGAAGATCCCGAGTGCGTGCGTTGCTCGGCCTGTGTGAGCCAATGTCCCACAGGCGTCCTGAGCTTTGGGCATCTCGGCGACAACGGTGAAACCGTGCTCGACCGGCTCGCGGCGTCCCCGGTCCAGATGGGCGAGAACGCCCGGCGCTAAAGCCGCAAATCAGCGGCCCACTGAGTCCACTGAGTCCACTGAGTCCACTGAGTCCACTGAGTCCACAGCGTCCACAGCGTCCACAGCGTCCATCCCGTGCTTACAGACCGTGCAACAGCGGCTGGGCCACATGCGCAATGCGGGCTTGGTGATTAAGAAAGCTGTCGGCCAGATGCGTGTGCAACTCCAGCGTCCGCTTGAGGAGCTGCCGCAGCAGCGGGTCCAGCGCATCCGCCGGACGCCGAGCCGCGCCGGGGTGCGCGCCGGGGTGCGCCGCAGACAGGGGGCTGCCGCTGGCGGTCTCTTCGTCTTGGGGGATTCGCGCGATTGAGCGCCAGTCAATCCGCCGGATTTGCAGAATCAGACTCTCAATCTCCGTGGTGGCTTGCGCCGCTTCCACCGACTCTGGCGCGCTAGAGATGCGCAACAGGTCCCGACATTTTTCCAGACAATGAAATACGCTCCGCGGCACCTGCGGATGCTGCCACAGCAGCTCCAGCACATGCACCGGTTCCGCTCGCATCTGGTAAATTCGGCGGTAAGCGTCCCGGGTGCCGAGCAGCCGCAGAAATGCGCTGAGCTCAATCTCCGAGCCATGCAGCGAGCCGCTCCTCGCCTCGCCGCTCAGCGAACCGCTGATCGATACCAGCGAGTTCGCAGTAATCACCGCGCGCTCCAGCATCTGCCCGATTTGGCAAAAATGCCACCCGTCGTCGGCCAACATCGTGTTGGCGGCCACGGCGAAAAACTGGGGAATGAGCTGCGTGGCCAAGTCCGCGACGCGCCTGGTGACCCGGATCGCATCAGGTTCGGAGATATTTTCCCGGTAACGGGTGCGGTGAAGTCGGCTGCGGAGATTATTGAGGGTGGCCCAGGCTTCGGGACTCAAGCTGTCCTGGACAGCCTCGCCATTGGCCACCGCGCGCAGAAATGTGCTGAGCACTGAGCCGGGCTCGGGTAGGAGGACCAGGCGGTAGCGGTCGACCGGATTGACAATACTGCGGCGGCTCGTGCCCGAGGATTTTTCGATGGGCGGCAGCAGCCGATTCCACATGGGCCGGTAATGCTTGCGCTCGGCGGAGTTGAGCTCCTCGGTTTCGAGGGTCTCGATGACTGAGATGAGGTAGGCCTGGTGCTGGGCGCGCTCGAGGTATCGGCCCATCCAATAAAAACATTCGGCCACGCGACTAGTGACCTGGCGAGAAGGCAGATGCGCGTCGAGCCCGCGCCGCCCCAGCGTGGGCAGCAGCGCATTGGAAATCTCGTCCGAAAGCACCCAGGTGTCCTTGCTCGTCCAGCCTGACCCGAACTCGCCGGTCGCGTCAGCGCGCGAATGCACGCGGGTGAGCGCTCCGGGCAGGACATCGAAGCTCGGGCCGGAGCGCACGGCGAATACGATGTGATCCTGCGGATACTCCACGGGTCGACCGTTTGAGTAACAGAGGGACGACGCACCTTGTTCGCGGGGTTGCGCGACGAAATGCGCGGTTTGTTTGCGCACTTCGTTAAGAAAAGACGGATCGTCGTTGCGCAGGGCGCCCAGTTCGCGCGCCGAGCTCACATCCGAGCGCCAATCCCCCACGATGGGCCGGATCCGCCACTGATCGAGGTTTTCAAAGACCTGTTCGCGCTGATCAATGTCGCCCAGCCAAAGCGTTGGGACGCAGGGGATAATGGGCGCTTCACTGAGATAAAAGCGGATGATTTGCGAGCTAAAGGCCAGCAGCGTACGGTCGTCGGCAAGTTGACTGCCCACCGCGTTGACCAAGGCCACCGTGCCTTTGCGCAGGCAGTGGATCAGCCCGGGAACGCCCGTCCGCGAGTCCCGCCGGAAGACGAGCGGATCGAGCTGCGCATCCGACACCCGATTGTAAATCACCTCCACCCGCTCCAGACCACGCACGGTTTTCAAATACACGCAGTCGTCGAGCACCAGTAAATCACCGCCCTCGACCATGGGGATGCCCATGCGCCGTGCCAGGAAGCTTTGTTCCGAGGACACCGCGCTGGCAGCCCCCGGCGAGAGCATCACCACTGTCGGCTCGCCGCCAAATGACGCCGCCGCCTCGCGCAGTTGATCCAGGATCAGGATGGAGGATTCCGCCAGGGACTGGATCGCCGCCCCCTCAAAGAGCTGCGGGGCGATCCGGGCCAGGGCGCGCCGATTCTGGAGCATGTAAGAAATTCCCGTGGCATGGGAGAAATGCTGTTGCTTGACCTGGAGCCGGCCATTTTTATCGCGAGCGAGACAAAGTCCGCTGAGATGCAGATAGGCGTCTCTGGGGCGCGGAAGGCCGATCGAGGCGCTCTGATAATGCGGGCTGCCGAGCACCGTCTGCACGGGCACCACTCCGGCGCGGAGGATTTCGCGTTTGCCATAGACGTCGGCCAGAAAGAGCTCGAACGCCCGCAATCGCTGGCGAAATCCCTGCACGATGATCTCCCATTCAGCGCCCGTGAAGATGTGGGGCAACAGATCGCAAGTCCATGGCTCGCGCCCCCAAGGTTCGTTGCGGATGATGTCGAAGGTGACGCCCATTTCCCGGAGCGTGGCCGACATGCGGTCTTCGAGAATCCGGATGTCCTGCGGGGCGAGCGCGCCCAGCGTCTGGAGGGCTTTGGCATAAAGCGGGCGCGGCCGGCCGTCGCCATCGAATACCTCGTGCCAGCGCGCGCCTTGAACCTGAGATTGGGGAGTAGGGGCGAACGCCATGGCCGGGGTAAGAGTTTCTGCGCCCCGCGCATCGGGTCAAGTGGCAACTGGCCCGATGCAACGGCACGGGCGCAGCTCCGCGCCGTCGAGGAATTATGAAGGATGAATGCAGAGAAGGTTCGGCCCCAGCGCACCTTTCGGCCTCCAAATCTTCATCCTTCATAATTCCCAATTAGTGCGCCCCATCGGCACGGGCCTCGCTAAAGTCGCGACCCGGTCGCGCGGACCGCTTCCTTATGTCTATTCTACTCCTGATTCTCGGTTTCATCCTGCTCGTCGTGGGGGGGATAATGATGTTGGTCGCCGCATTCCGCACCAGCCTCGGTTGGTTTCTGGCTTACCTTTTCCTCCCGTTCGGGAGCCTGATTTTTCTCATTGTCCATTGGGCGGAAGCCAAGGTGAGCTTCCTCCTGCAAGTCGCCGGAGTGCTGCTGATTGTGCCATATGCTTTAACTTCCGATGCGTGGAAGCTCGCCGTGAACGAGGGCCTGAAAACCTATCATTCCCGCATGGGCCAGTCCGGGGCGATGGGCGCGACCGATGAGGCCAAGAGCGATAGGCCGCCCGCTCAATCCAACAAAATCCCCACCGGCTCGACCACCGGCCCGACCAATGGCAAGCCGTCATCGACCGGGACGCTTTCCGCCGTGGCGCTCGCTGCGGAAGCTGAAACACAGCGCAATCAGGCCGTGGCGCTAAAACGGAGCGTGCTCGAAGCTCACGCCGCGCAACTCAGATCCAGATACGAGGGATTGCAGGCCAGACGCGCCGAGCTAAAGCCTGACGACACTGCGGCCCTTTTACAGTTCAACACTGATGCCGCCGAATATCAGGCGCAGCGGAAGTCTTTAGAGCTGGAGAAAGCGGCATTCGAAGCCGCCCAGCCTGCGCGATAGCCTGTCCCCGGATTGCTGCTTTCCAAGAACCCGTGGTTTTTAACCCGCAGCAAGGTTCTCGGGGGCCCAGCCCGGGGAAGTTGACGCATTTTAAATTGATCAGATTTTTGCAAGCGCTGAGCCACTCAGCATTGCCCCAGATGGTGTCGCAGCCTCGACCTTCCAGCCGGACAAAGGTTCTGGGGGGTTCTGGG
>JAYTYG010000109.1:0-3244 GCA_043742585.1 Spartobacteria bacterium | reverse complement strand
GCGCCTCCATCTCGGGGTCGAGCGGGGATTGAAATGAAGAATCTTCAACACTCATAAACGATGAGCTCCTTCGATAAGATGCGTTAGGCGGCTGATCATCCCTCGATCCCTTCTATGCCGGCGCGCCGCAACGATTCGGCGAGCCCTTTTAAAACGTGATGCAGACGGTAGCCCACGTTGCCCACCGACAACCCGGTCTGTTCGCTGATTCGGCCGTAGCTCAGCCGCTCCTCATACTTCAGTTGAATCAATTGCCGATCCTCCACCGCGAGTTCCTCCACCAGACTCCGCAAAACTCCCGCCGTCTCCAAGCGCGCCAACTCCGCATCGGGCGCCTCGCGCTCATCGACGCTGGTCACGCCTGCCTCAGCATCCATCTCTTCGCGCCGATGATCCCGCAGATGGTTCAACCCCAGATTACGCACCGAGCGATAGAGCCAGCCGCGCGGATTCTCCACAGCGGCCCAATGCCGATGGAGCTGCAGGAAAGCCTCCTGCACGAGCTCCTCGGCAACCGCCCGGCGTCCGACCAGCCCGAATGCAAAGCGCACCAGGGGCGACTCCTCGGCTTGAAAGAGGAGCGCCAAAGACGGCGCAGCGAGTCGGTCCGGGGTGGAGCTGTGGTTTTGCATCGCCAACGCCACCTCAGACCTTACCGGGATGAAATTCACGGCAAACATTGAAAGTCATGGAGTGTTCATCCTTTTAGAAACGCCAGCGCCAGGAAGCTTAGAAAATAATCAAAAAAGGCCGCGCCGGCGCCCGCCCGCCTCATAGCAGGCACTCATTTAGCCGCAAAGATCGCAAAGATCACAAAGCCGAGGAAAACAAAGGGCCAGGTACAACCGAGCTCGATCGACATCCCGTAACGCAAAGGCGCTTATATTTTAACGTAGAGTCGCAGAGGCGCAGAAAATAAGAAATGGAAAGACCTTGGACGACACGCACAGTCAGCGCTGGGGCCTTTCGTGAGCCATTGGTCCAAAAACCAGCGGCTCCTCACATTTCACAATTCCAGTCCCCTTCGCGCCTCCGCGCTCTGCGTTAAAATTCCGGGCTGTATAGGCGCTCCGCAAAACAGAGCAAAATACGGGGCCTGCTAAAATCGCACGCTCTTAAACGTTGTCTTCTTTGTGTTATCTGCGGCTATCACAGGCGCAGTCACGGATTTCCAGTGATAAAGTTCCCGCCCGTGGGTCGATTTCGATAAATGGGAACGGCGCTTGACGTCACCTTTCCGCGTCGCTAAACAGCGGCCCGCGACTCAGGAACAGACCAATAGACGAATTGTGGCCCTATGGATGCCTCGTGGGAAATTTCTTTCAGCCGCGCGATCCCCCATTATGAAATCACATCCTTTTGTTGCATCCCTGATAGTCAGCGGCTCGATTTTTTGCGCCTCGGCTTCCGCGCAGTTGCTCAATGGCGATTTCAGCAACGGCTTGGACGGCTGGACGGTGGAAGGCTCCAATACGGTCGCGCCGGACGGAACCGCTGAGCCCAAAGACTTCAAAGCCGGGCTGGGAACCGCCACCGCTTCCGATGGAACAGCCCTTCTGACCACTGGCCCAGGGAGCCTGACCGCGACGCGCTTGTCGCAGGGCTTCAGTCCGACGTTTGAAAGAATTCCTGGGAAATTAGGAAACGGCGTCGGGCAACTGCGTTTGAGTGATCACTTTTTGAAGGGTCATTACGCCCCAACAGTGAATTTTACCTTCCAAGCTTTGAGCAAGGAAGCCGCAGGGGCGCGCTTCGACTTTTTCAAGGCAAAGCTGAATTCTCAGAACCTCGCTCTCGTGCCCTTGCGCGACTCGAGCGCCAACCAGGCCGGTGCGTTTGGCTTCCCCCGTGGCACAGGGCCCATCGCCTTTTCGGCCAATATCGGCGCCGTGCTTGCAAGCGCCAGCACGCTTTCCTTCATCATTTCAGACACCATCGACAGGGTCGTCGATTCCGCTGTGGCGATCAGCAACGTGCGCCTCACCTATGTGCTCGAAGATGCTGACGCCATCAATTCCGCCCAACATAGCGGGCTGCCCGTGGCCCTGGCGCAACGCCAGATCCTGCTCAACGTCGCCGAAAACGCCAATCGCGACGTCAACGCCCGCCTCTTCCGTCTGCGTTCGCAGGGCGTCGAGTCCGGTGCGCTTGCGCCGATTGCCGAGGACGCCAAGCAGACCAAGCAAGTCCTGCCGCCCGAGAAGCGCTGGGAGTTTTTCGCGGGTGGCAACTATGGCAATCGCGACGTCGACACCATCGGATCAGTGGCGGGATTTAATACCGACCTATTCACCGCGACGGCTGGCTTCGAATACAAGGTTACGCCGCACCTCACGCTCGGCCTGGCGGCGACTCGCATGGAGAGCGACAACGATTTGGGCGCGCTCGGCCACACGGATGTCGAAGGGTTCGGGTTTGCGGGATACGCCTCCTTTTTCGCGAAGAATTTCTACGCCGATCTACTTTACGGCATCGGCGCTTACAACCATCAGATCCATCGCAACACCGGGTTTGGAAATACTGCGTCGGCCCGCGTGGACAGTCTTACCAACAGCATCCAATTCAACACCGGTTACAATATCCACCTGGGCCGCGTGCTCACCGGTCCCATCGTCAGCCTCGACTGGGTTCACGGCAACATTGATGGATACAGCGAAAGCGGCTCCAGCAAGGCGAACCTGACCGTCAACGCCCAGGCCTTGGACTCTTTGGTCAGCCACCTCGGCTGGCAGGTGTCGATCCCGATCCCGACGGGGTTCGGCGTGGTCACCCCGCAGGTCCGCGCCGCTTGGGTGCACGAATATTTTCACGACTCGCAGCAGGTCGGCGCGAGTCTTTCGGATTCGCCTTATTACCTCGTGAACGGCTCAAACGTCCGGCGCATTGGAAGCTTCAGCGCGAGCACCCAGGCGAGGCCCTCAGGCAGCGATTACCTCAGCGCCGCCGGCGGCGTGGGCATTCAGTTCGGCGCGCGCATCAGCGTGGTGCTCGATTACGAGACGCGGATTTTCCAAAACAACAGCTTCACCCAGAACGTGGCGCTCACAGGTTCGATCAAATTCTAAGCGTTTAACTCAGAGCGCGCAGGGGGGCGCTAAAGGACCGCGCAAGAGAAAAACAAAGTCACAGGTAAAATCGCGCTCGGGTTACGCCAACTGCTGCCGCGATTAAAGCTCGATCTCCAGCCGTTAGCGCAACGCTGCGTATAATTTAACGCAGAGGCGCAGAGGATAAAAAACGGAAA